>CAZPCH010000160.1:0-4161 GCA_964585055.1 uncultured Christensenella sp.
TCACCCACTGGGAGAAGGACAGGGGGCCTATGAAGCCCCGAATGGCGTCGTCACGGACAAACTCAATAAAAAAGCGGAAGGGAGCAGAGATGCCCAAATACACATGAGGACGGACGCGGCGGAGCTTTTTCTTTTTAAAGAAGAGAAAAAGCAGGAAGGCGCAAAGAAGGAAGTTGAATGCCGCCTCCAAAAGCTGGGTGGGAAGCCGATGCTCAAAGAAGGGCGCACACCAAGCTGCCTTTAGCACCACCCCGTAGCAGCAGCGGCCGAAATAGCAGCCGATGCGGGCAAAGCCGTGAAAAAGAGGGATGCACACGGCCAAAATCCCCCGGCTTACGGAGGTCTGTTTCTGCATGTAAGGGGGGAACGCCCACTTGGAAAAGAGCAGGTAGCCAATGAGCCCGCCGTAAAAAACGATGCCGGAGTTTTTCACCACCGTCCAATCCATGGGGCGGCCTATGTTGGTGCGGTATGCGCACAAAGAGAGGATGCCGAAGAGCTTGGCGCCCAGATACAAAGGCACCAGTCCCAGCACCAGCAGGGGCAGCAGCTTCATAGGCGAAACCCCGGTTTTTCTGCATAAAAACCAGCTCATAAGCCCCATTGCCAACATGCCCAAAATTGCAAAGCCGCTATAAGATAATAAAAAGGATTGAAAAAAACGCAATTTACCTATTGCCCTCCCTTGTAACATGTAGTATACTATACACGGGTAATGGAACGCAAGAAAAAGCGTTGCCCGGCACAAAAGAAACCCCACGGCAGTATGCGTATCTTCATAAAAAGTTTACCTCAATGACCTTGCGTGCCGTTCGGGTTTTTGTTAAAATCGGACTATATCAAATTGGAGGCTCTATATATGAACTTGCAGTATTACTTTAACTTCGTCACCATCGTCGAAGAAGGCAGTCTGACCGCCGCAGCCAAAAAGCTCCGCATTGCTCAGCCTGCCCTCTCCAATCAGGTTAAAGCCATGGAGCAGAAATACGGCACCCGCCTGTTCTTCCGTGGTTCCCGCCGTTTGGAGCTCACCGATGCCGGCAGCATTCTGTATCAGAAGGCAAAGCGCATGTGTGAAATCGAGATGGCCGCCAAGAATGAGATTGCCAGCGGCTTCTCCGGTCAGCGGGGCACCCTGCGTCTGGGCGTCACCAGCTCTCTGGCTACGGACAAGCTCTACGGCGTACTGGCCACCTTCCTCAAGAAGTATCCCGAAACCAACATGAAGATTCTGGAGGACACTCCCGATGAGCTCCAGCGCCTGCTCCAGAAGGGTCAGGTAGAGGCCATTCTCCTGCGTGTTCCCTATGAAGCCAACGAAAACTTTGAGGCTCTGTACTACGGCGAAGACGAGCTGGTAGCCGTCTACGCCCCCGATTCCCGCTTCTTTGCCGACGTGGAAGGGGATTCCATCACCTTGGAGCAGCTTAACGGCGTTCCCCTGTCTCTGGTGGAAAAGAGCCGCGCCGCCATTTCCAACGTCTTCCGTGATAAGGGCATCAAGCTCAACGCCAAGTGCCTGTCCACCCGCCTGCAGATGACCCTGCGCTGGGCCCGCACCGGTCTGGCCGTGGCCGTCACCTCCAAGAGCTCCATGGAAGATCTGGGCTTCGGCGATATGTGCTATAAGCGCATTGTGGATTCCGGCATCGAAGTTCCCCGGTTCTGTCTGGCAGCCCAGAAGCGGAAGTACCGCACTCAGGTGGCCGACAACTTCCTGTACATGCTCTCCACGGTTTACGGCCTGGGCATTGAAACAAAGCTCCTGGCTCCCATGGACGACGAGGAAGACGAATTCGCCGAGGACTAATCCCTGCAATTTTGGGAGCAGGCGCCATGGCGTTTGCTCCCTTATTTTATGAACGGAGGGCGTTCCATGAAAAAGATTCTGTGTCTGGCTCTGTGCCTGCTTGTACTGGGCACCATGGGCTGCGGCAAAAACAACTCTGAGGAGGAAAACGTGAGCAACTATCCCATTGCGACCATTACCATGGCCAACGGCGGCGTAATCAAGCTGGAACTGTATCCGGAGATTGCCCCCGAGTCCGTCAAAAACTTTATCTCTCTGGCCAACAGCGGCTTCTATGACGGGGTGATCTTCCACCGTGTCATCAGCGGCTTCATGATTCAGGGGGGCGATCCTCTGGGCATCGGCATGGGCGGCCCCGGCTACTGCATCAAGGGCGAATTTGCCCTCAACGGTGTAGAGAACAATTTGTCCCATGAGCGGGGAGTCATCTCCATGGCCCGTGCCATGAACTACGATTCCGCAGGCAGCCAGTTCTTCATCTGCCATGCCGATTCCGCCTTCTTGGACGGCCAGTATGCCGCCTTCGGCAGAGTCATCGAGGGCATGGATGTGGTGGACGAGATTGCGGCCGTTAAGACCAACGCCAACGACAAGCCCCTAACCGATCAGGTCATGGAGAGCGTACGGGTGGACACCTTCGGCGTAGAGTACGGCGAACCCACCAAGCTGGCAGACAGATAAGGCCACAAAAGAATGAAAAGCGGGGCAGCCCGCTTTTTCTTTTATATGCCCCCAAAAAAGAATTTTCGGTCTCGCCCCAAAAGAATTCCGCTTGAGGGCTTGCCTTTTCGGGGGTAAAGATGGTATACTGTCAAATTAGGTAAGGAGGCGATGAAATGTACAGTATGACAGGCTTCGGCAAGGGAACCTGCGCCGTGGACGGTCGGGAAATGACGGTGGAATTGAAGTCCGTCAACAACCGTTTTCTGGATATTTCCATGCGTCTGCCCCGCTCCCTGAGTCAGTTGGAGGAACCTTTCCGCCGTGCGCTGCAGCAGCGGCTGAGCCGGGGACACATCGATGTCTTCGTCAACTATCGGAACACCCGTTCCGACGCCCGCGCCGTGCGGCTGGACACCCCCCTTATGGAGGCCTATGTACAGCAGGCCCGCAAGGCGGCGGAGGCTTTGTCCCTTACCGACGATCTGACCCTTTCCCGCGTTTTGTCTTTGCCCGATGTAACGGAGATTGTCCCCGCCGACGAGGACGAAGAGGCCCTTCTTTCTCTGGGGGAACAGGCCGTACACCTGGCCATTGACGCACTGCTGAAGATGCGCCTTGGGGAGGGCGAACGGCTGAAGCAGGACTTGCACAGCCGCATTGAGCGCATGGAGGAGTATGCCGCCGCCATTGAAAAGCGGGCGCCGGGGGTTGCGGAAGACTACCGCAAAAAGCTCACGGAGCGCATTGAGGAGATGGTGAAGGACACGGAGGTGGACAGAAGCCGCCTGGCTACGGAGATTGCCCTCTTTGCCGACCGTGCCGCCATCGACGAGGAGATTGTCCGTCTGAAGAGCCATTTGGTGCACTTCAACGAACTGCTGGAAGTGCAGGAGCCTGCAGGACGGAAGATGGACTTCCTCATTCAGGAGATGAACCGGGAGTGCAACACCATTGGCTCCAAGGCCAACGATGCCGCACTGACGGATTTGGTTCTGCTTTGCAAGGCGGAGATTGAAAAGCTCCGGGAGCAGATTCAGAACATAGAATAACAAGGACACCAACCGACCCACGGGGGCGGAAATATAAAGTACAGGAGAACCGTATGAGTCAATCAAGAGAAGGACTGCTGCTTGTTGTATCCGGCCCTGCCGGGGTAGGCAAGGGAACACTGAACAAAACCCTGCTGGAACGGCATGCGGACATGAAGCTTTCCGTTTCCGCTACCACCCGTGCCCCCCGTCCCGGGGAGATTGAGGGCATCCACTACTTCTTCAAAACGGAAGAAGAGTTCAAGGCCATGATTGAGCGGGACGAGTTTCTGGAATACATGCACGTCTTTGAGACCAATTACTACGGCACCCCCCGCAGTTTTGTGGAGGAGCAGTTGTCCAGGGGCATTGACGTGATTCTGGAGATTGATGTCCAGGGGGCCATGAAGGTGAAGAAGGCCTTCCCCCACGCCGTCATGATTTTCATTGCGCCGCCCTCCATGGCTGAGCTGAAGTCCCGGCTAATCGGGCGGGGCACCGAGACCGTGGAGCAGGTGGAAAAGCGCTTTGCCACCGCTTCCAGGGAGGTCTCCATGATTCCCGAGTATGACTATGTAGTGGTCAACGATGTGGTGGAAATGGCCCTTGCCCGCATGGAGGCCATTGTAGCCGCCGAAAAATGCAAAATTTCCCGCAGCA
>CAZPCH010000161.1:0-4143 GCA_964585055.1 uncultured Christensenella sp.
GAGATTACTCCTCGTCTTCATCCTCCACCTTGGCGGCTTCGATGATCTTCTTGGCCTTCTCGGCGGGCACGTCCTCATAGCGGACGAACTCGGACTTGAAGGAACCGCGAGCCTGGGTCATGGCCAGCAGGTCGGTGGCGTACTTGGTCATTTCGCCAAGAGGTGCTTCGGCATCGATCTCGGTGCCGCCGTTGACAGGGTTCATGCCCAGCATGCGGCCTCTGCGGCGGTTCAAGTCGCCGATGATATCGCCCACGTTGTCATTGGGAACCCAAATCTTGTAGCTGTAGATGGGCTCGATGAGGGCGGGAGAAGCCTTTGCGCAAGCGGCCTTATAAGCAAGACGGGCGGCGGACTTGAAGGCGACTTCCTTGGAATCCACGGGATGGTACTTGCCGAAGTACAGGGTGGCCTTGACGCCGATCATGGGGTAACCGGCCAGAACGCCGTGGACCATGGCCTCACGGAGACCCTTTTCAACGGCGGGAATGTACTCACGGGGCACAACGCCGCCGACGATGGCATCTACGAACTCGAAGTCGGTGCCTTCTTCCGCAGGCTCGAAGCGGATGTTGACCACGCCGAACTGACCGCTGCCGCCGGTCTGCTTCTTATGCTTACCTTCGGCCTCAGCCATGGAGCGGATGGTTTCACGGTAGGGGATGCGCTGCTCCACCAGAAGGGCTTCCACGTTGGACTTGTTCTTCAGCTTGCCGCAGACCACGTCCAGATGCTTCTCTCCCAGACCGCACAGAAGCACGTCACCGGTCTCCACGTTCTTCTCAATGGTGATGGTGGGATCTTCCTCACGGATACGGTTGAGGCCGGCGATGACCTTATCGTCTTCGCCCTGCTTCTTGGAGGTGATGGCCATGCTGATGCAGGGAGCGGGGAAGCTGATGGGCTTCACCTTCACGATGTCGCTCTGGTCGCAGAGGGTATCGTTGGTGCCGGTGTACTGGAGCTTCGCCAGAGCGCCGATGTCGCCGGCGTTGAGCTTGTCCAGAGCGATGGCCTTCTTGCCCCGCATGAGGGAGGGAGCGGTGGCCTTCTCCAGCTTCTCGGAGTTTACATTATAGGGCGCCACGGACAGATCCAGAGTGCCGCGGATGACCTTGACGATGGAGTACTTGCCGAACTGGTCGTTGATGGTCTTGGCCACATGACATACCATCTTTCCGTCCCGGGTGAGGGCTACGGCTTCGCCGTTGGCGTCGGTAGCTTCGGGGAGCTTGGCTTCGGCGGCGGAGGGCAGATAATGGACGATGTTGTCCACCAGAGTCTTAACGCCGGCATTGTTGAGAGCGGAGACGCAGACCACGGGGGTCACGGTGCCTTCCTTTACGCCCTTGCTCAGGCCGTAGAGGATGTCTTCCTTGGGCAGCTCCATCTCCTCGAAGAACTTCTCCATGAGCTCTTCGTCGGTTTCGGCGGCGGCTTCGGTGAGCTTCTCATAGAGCTCCTGCACTTCGGACTCCAGGTTGCCGGGGACGGCAATCTCTTCAAGCCCCTTGGGGCCGAACTTGTAAGCGGTGGAGTTTACGATATCCACAAAGCCCACGAAGTTGCTGCCCTGCATGATGGGGAGCTGAATGGGTACCACGGAGGGGCCGAACTTCTCGTTGACGGAAGCCATGACCTTCTCGAAGTTGGCGTTTTCACGATCCATCTGGTTGATGACCATGATGTGGGGCTTGCCCTGCTCATGGCACATGGCCATGGCCTTCTCGGCACCTACCACGGGTCCGGAAACGGCGCCCACCACGATGATGGCGCTGTCGCACAGGAACATGGCGGAAGCCACATCGCCGTAGAAGTCGTAGCCGCCGGGTGCGTCGATAAAGTTAATCTTGGTATCCTTCCATTCTACGGGCAGCACGCTCATGTTGATGGAGCAGCCGCGCTTGATTTCTTCAGGATCAAAGTCGGAAACGGTGCCGCCGTTCTCCACTTTGCCCACACGGTCTACGAGACCGGCATTGTAGAGAATGGTTTCCACCAAAGTGGTCTTGCCCTCGCCAGCGTGGCCGAATACGCCCACGTTGCGGATGGAGTCTGCGGTGTAATACTTCATTCTTGTTCCCCCTGTAGGATTTTATTCGTTGTATATCCGGATGGAAGGGGACTAAGCCCCATCCCATACATCCCCAGAATAAGCACAGGTAATATTATCATAAAACCCCCGTGCTGTCAACAGAATTGCAAGGAGTTTGCTCTTTTAATGCCCCTTGAGGTACTCCACCGCCGCCTGAAGCTGGGTATCCTGCTCGTAAGGAATGGAGTACACATTGTAATAAAACACATCTTCCGGCAGCTCCACTTCATAATCCGGAGCAATGCCCTCCCCATGAATGCAGACATTGTTGGGGGTGAAGTAAGCGTCGGTGGTCAGCTTCATAACGCCGCCGATATTGCCCTTTACGCCGTAAAAGGTCTGGACAATGCCCTTGCCGTAGGTGGTGGTGCCGAAGAGAGCGGCTCGGCCGTAATCCTTCAGGGCCCCGGACAAAAGCTCGCTGGCGGAGGCGGAACTGCCGTTAATGAGCACGGTCATGGGGATGCCGCTCCCCTCCTTGTGGGTATAGTAGGCTTCTTCCCAGCCGCTGCGGCTGCGGATGGTGGTAATCAAACTGTCCTTGGGCAAAAACTGCTCTGCTACGCCGCACACCACGGTTAAAGACCCGCCGGGATTGTCCCGCAGATCCAGCACCAGCTTCTCCATGCCCTGCTCCCGCAGCGCCGTCATGGCCTTTTCCACCTCTTCGTCGGCACTGCCGTGGAACTCGGTAATGCAGATATAGCCGATGTTCCCCTCCAGCATCTTATATTCCACAAAGGGCTGGTACACCTCCCGCATGGTCATGGTAAAGGAAAGGGTCTCCCCCTGCCGCTCTACCTCCAAGGTGTTTACATCCCCCTCTTCATGGCTGAAGAAGGCCAAGAAGTCATTCAGTTCCAGTCCTTCGCCGCTTTGGCCGTTGACGGAAAGGAGCCTGTCCTCCGACAAAAGCCCGGCTTCGGAAGCGGGGGTGTTGGGAAAAACGGCCTTGATGTAAAATTCGCCTACGGCCGTCTCCACCACGCTGATGCCCACGCCGATATAGTTGCCGGAATCCGACTGCAAAAGGGCCGCATACTCTTCATCCGTATAGTATTCGGCGTACTTATCGTCTATGTAGGCGGCAATGCCCTTCATGGCGCCTACAATCATCTTCTCCTTGGTTTCCTCATCGTAGAAGTAATACTCATCCTCCACAATGTCCATGGCGTCCCAAATGTCCTGATAATCCGCGTACTTGTCCTCATAGCAAAGCCATGCCGTAAAAACGCCGATGCAGCCGCATAGTGCGCAAAGCAGTACGCACACCAAGGGGCTTATGCCCCAATAGATGGGTCTTTGCTTGCTGCTTTTCGAGGATGCTTTTGAAACACTCACGGCCGCAGGCTCCGCCGCTTCCATGGATTCGGTCTGTTCCATACGCTTTTCTTCTTCCATCTGCTTTTTCCTTCTTTCATAACAAAGAGGGAGCCTTCCAACGCCCCCTCCATAAAAACAAACTGTATTTTGGCGCCTTATGCCACCAGATAGGGCCGCATGAAGGCCGGCAGCTGCTCCTCGCTCTCGCTGACGGAGAGCACCACAATGAGCTTGTGGGCAGCGGTAAACTGCTCCAGCCGCTTAAAGAAGCCTTCCAGCTCCTCCAAAGGCTTGCCGATAATCTTAAGGAACCGATCCACAAAAATGTACTCCAGGTCATAATCGGAGGCGGTCATGCCGGCGATAAAGCCCAGGAACAGGTCGGGAGCGTCCATGTCAAACTCAGTTACATTCACAAAGCGGATGCTGTATCCGAGGTCATACATGTAGCTGGTGTCGTCGTCCATGAAAACGGTGCTGCCCTTAATGCTCTCGGATACGGAATTGGCCATGGCGATGATTTTCTTGGTCTTGCCGGTGCCCTTTTCCCCATGAATGATTTGGATCAAGTGTGAGTCCTCCTTGTGTGTGGTACCCCTATTGTACCCTGAATCGACGGATTTTGCAAGAGCGGAAGTGAACTTTCCCGTTTTTGTCCCCGTTTATTTCCCTTTAAGACGCATTTTTTATCAAAAAACTGAGGATTGTCCCCTTATTTGCTTTCG
>CAZPCH010000162.1:0-4137 GCA_964585055.1 uncultured Christensenella sp.
GGACGCGGCAAAGGGCATGGTGGCATGGGCGAAGGAAAACGCCGCCGCTTCCGGGCTGGAGAACGCCCCCATCCGCTATATTGTGGACGATTGCTTAAAGTTTGTCCGCAGGGAACAGCGGCGGGGGAACTTCTACGAGGGCATCCTCATGGATCCCCCCAGCTACGGACGGGGCCCGGGCGGGGAAATGTGGAAGATTGAAACGGGGCTCTTTGAACTGGTGCAGGAGTGCGTAAAGATTCTTTCCGACGATCCCTGCTTCTTCCTCATCAACAGCTACACCACGGGACTGGCTCCCTCGGTGCTCAAAAACGTTCTGCGGGTGGCTCTGCCCCAAGGCACCGCACAGGCGGACGAAGTGGGACTGCCCATCCGCCGGGACAATCTGGTGCTGCCCTGCGGGGCTACGGGGCGCTGGGTTCCCTGATTTGCGACTAAGAAAGGACGCTCATTGAAGATTTTATATGAGGACAACCACCTGCTGGTGGTGGAGAAGCCCGTAAATATGCCCGTGCAGGGGGACGCCTCCGGGGATATGGATTTGCTCACCGCCTGCAAGGCCTATATTAAGGAAAAGTACCGCAAGCCCGGGGACGTGTATCTGGGGCTGGTGCATCGGCTGGACAGACCCGTAGGCGGGGTGCTGGTCTTTGCCCGCACCAGCAAGGCCGCCGCCCGCTTGACGGATCAGTTCAAGGGCCGCAAGGCCAAAAAGCGGTACGCCGCCATTGTGGAGGGCCATGCCCCCGCCTACGGCACCTTGACGGACTGGCTCTATAAGGACGAAAAGGCCAACACCGTCTCCGTGGTGCCTCCCAACACCCCGGGAGCCAAGGAAGCCCGCCTGCACTTTCGCACCTTAAACCGGGAGGATGGGCGCTCTTTGCTGGAGGTAGAGCTTATGACCGGCCGCCCCCACCAGATTCGGGTACAGCTTCGTCACATGGGACACCCCATTGTGGGGGATCAGCGGTACAACCCCGCCGCCCGCCCGGGCTCCCAGATTCGCCTGTGGGCCTATTCCCTGACCCTGCGGCACCCCACCCTGGGGGAAAACATGACCTTTTTTTCTCTGCCCCCCTGGGCGGAGTTCCCTGCCACCCTCCCCTACCTTTCCGCCGGGGAAGCCGCCGCCGTTCTCTATGAGGACGAGGATATCCTGCTGGCCGACAAAAACCCCGGGGTGGAGGTGGAAACGGATTTGCTGGGGCAGTTGGAGGCTTTGACCTCCCCCCTGTACCCCGTTCACCGTCTGGACAGCCAGACCCAGGGGCTGGTGGTGCTGGCCAAGAACGACCATAGCCGCACCGCCTTGGAGGAGGCCTTTTACCGCCACGAAACCAACAAGGTGTATGAAGCGGTACTCTTCGGCATTCCCGAAAAGAAAGCGGACCGCCTTGTCCACTTTGCCCAAAAGTCCGAGGAGCGGGAGCGTCCCATGCGCCTTGTATCCGAGAAAGCCCCCGGGGCGCTGCGCATGGAGCTTGCCTACGAGGTGGTGGCGCAAAAGCCCCCTCTTTGCAAGGTGCGCATCCGCCTGTTTACCGGCCGCACCCACCAGATTCGCCTGCAGATGGCGGCCATAGGCTGTCCCGTGCTGGGGGATGACAAGTACGGCAGTTTTGAAGGGAACAAGCGCTTTAAACAGCGCACCCAGCTTTTGCTGGCCAAGGAGCTGACGGTGCTGGGAAAGACCTTTGTCAGTCCCAGAGAGCTTCCCTGGGATGAACTGTAAGGAGGCCGCTATGGAAGAAACCTTCCTTCTCCCTCCCTCCCTTGTGCGCACCGCCCTGCTTTTGGGGGAGGACGCCATCCGCTGCCTGCAAAGCAAAACCGTTGTGCAGGTGGGGCTGGGCGGCGTAGGCGGAAGCTGTGCCGAGGCCCTCTGCCGCAGCGGCGTAGGGCGCATGCACCTTATTGACGGAGACTGCGTGGAGATCAGCAACCTGAACCGCCAGCTTTTTGCCGCCAAGTCCACCTTGGGTCTTCCCAAAACCGAGGCCGCCCGCCGCCGATTGGAGGACGTGTCCGACTGCATCATCACCACCCACTTCGGCCGCATCACCCCGGAAAATGCGAAGGAGCTGATTCCCCACTGCGACTTTCTCATCGACGCCATTGACGATGTTCCCGCCAAGCTGGCCCTCATTGAGACGGCCAAGGCAAGAAACCTTCCCATCCTCAGCTGTATGGGGGCGGGAAACCGAAAGGACGGCACGGCCTTCTCCGTAGTGGACATCTTCTCCACGGAGGGCTGCCGTCTGGCCAGAAAGATGCGGCAGGAACTGCGCAAGCGGGGCATTGACCGCCTGCCCGTTCTGTTTTCTCCCGAGCCCGCCCTGCGGCAGGAGGGGCAGACCGTCATCGGCAGTCTTTGCACCGTAACCAACGCCGCCGGCCTTGCCGCCGCAGGCTATGTGCTGGAACAGTTAACCCGCTGAATGCGGCATCCTATATATACTTTTGAAAGGAGTTTTCCATGAACGTACAGCAACGGTATACCCTCTGGTGCACCAGCCCTCTGGTAGACGCAGAAAGCAAGGCGGAGCTTTTGGCTCTGCAGGGCAACAACAGTGAGATAGAGGATCGCTTCTATCAGGAACTCTCCTTCGGCACGGCGGGTCTGCGCGGCGTGCTGGGAGCAGGCGACAACCGCATGAACGTGTACAACGTCCGCAAGGCCACGGAGGGACTGGCCCGCTATTTGACCTCCCTGCCTCAAAAGGAGAAAAAATCCGTAGCCATCGCCTACGATTCCCGCCTTTGCTCCGACCTTTTTGCAAAGGAGACCGCCTGCGTGCTGGCCGCCCACGGGATTCAGGTGTATCTGTTCTCCACCCTCCACGCCGTGCCTCAGCTCAGCTTCACCGTGCGGCATCTAAACTGCACCGCCGGGGTGGTCATCACCGCCAGCCACAACCCCGCCAAGTACAACGGCTACAAGGTCTACTGGGCGGACGGCGGACAGGTTGGGCCCGAACAGGCCGAGGCCATCACCGCCTGCATCCGTCAGGTGCCGGATTTTGTCACCGCCTACACCCCCTACGAGGAAGCCGTTGCTTCCGGTGCCGTCACCCTCATCGGAAAAGAGGTGGATGAAGCCTACTACAAGGCCACCATGAGCCTTTTGCAGGACCCCGAGGGGCTGAAACAGGCCGGAGAAGAGCTGGTGCTGGTATACACCCCCCTCCACGGCGCAGGGTATGTGCCCGTCACCACCATTTTACAGCGCATGGGGCTGAAGCACGTGTACACCGTGCAGGAGCAGGCTCTTCCTGACGGGCATTTCCCCACAGTAAAAGCCCCCAACCCCGAGGATCCCAACGCCTTCACCTTGGGCATGAAGCTGGCGGAAGAAAAGCACGCCGATTTGATTTTGGCCTCCGACCCGGACTCCGACCGTCTGGGGGTAGCCGTCCGCAAGCATGACGGCGCTTGGGCGGTGCTGACGGGGAACCAGATTGCCTCCATCCTCCTCTACAGCCTGCTGTCCGAGCAGAAGCGGTTGGGCACTTTGCCCGAAAACGGGCTGGTAGTGCGCTCCATGGTCTCCACCCGCCTGTCCGACGCCATCTGCGCCCGCTTCGGCGTGGAGATGAAGGAAGTGCTGACGGGGTTCCGCTTTATCTCCCAGCAGATTGCCCTGTGCGAGGAAACCCACGAGCATACCTTCCTCTTCGGTTTTGAGGAGAGCTTCGGGTATCTGGCCGGGGGCTTCAGCCGAGACAAGGACGCCATCTGCTCCGCCATGCTGGTGACCCAGGCGGCCATCCGCTATGGGGAGCGGGGCATGACCCTGTACGATGCCCTGCAGGAGCTGTACGCCATCTTCGGCTTCTACGGGGAGGGCTCCAAGTCCTACACTCTGGAAGGGAAGGCGGGCATTGAGAAAATCGGCGCCGCTATGGACGCCCTGCGGAAAAATCCCCCTGCCGTGCTGGCGGGTGAGGCCGTTACGGAGGTGCTGGACTATGAAGACACTGCCGCCACGGGACTGCCCAAGAGCAATGTCTTGCGGCTGACCTTGGCCGACGGCAGCTATGCCATGGCTCGCCCCAGCGGCACGGAGCCCAAGCTCAAGCTGTACACCGGCGCCAAAGCCCCCACCCAAGAAGCTCTGAAGGAAAAGCTGGACAC
>CAZPCH010000163.1:0-4136 GCA_964585055.1 uncultured Christensenella sp.
GAGAGGAAAAGAAGCACCTGACCGTGCCCCAGCTTTTGGAGCAGTTCACCATAGCCAGTGGGAAGGAATTCTCAGGGGACAGAGCCATTCTCTCCTGAATCAGGGGAGGCGGTAGAGGCAGATGCTCCCAATCTCGCAGAGCAACTCGCCATTTTGGGAGAACCAGTCTTCATTAACGGCGTAGCGGCTTCGTTCCGAGGCGCCGATGTACACATAGCCCACATGATATTGGGCAAACAGGGCGGCGCTGTCCTCCGGATTTTCCAGCATGGCGGCAATGTCCTCATGCCGTTGCCAGGTGTCGATGCCGTGGTAATAAAGATACAAATCCGGGCCGCAGACAATGTTTCGGCCGGTAAGCACAGGCACGGGGTTCAGATGCCAGCTGTAATCCGCAAGGAAGACGGCATCGGGCTCCGTGTTTTCTTTGATGAATTCCGCCGCCTGAATCTCATTGGGACCAAAGACCTGATAGCTGCTGTTCCATTCTCTTGCAATGGTCATGACTCCGGAGAGAAACAGGGTCAAGCACAGCACATAGGCGGTGACCTGCTTTAAGGCATAGAGACGGGCGGCTCCGAAGGCACGGAAAGGCACCCGCAAGCGGACAGCCAGCAAACAACCGCACACAAGGAGCAGAACCCCCAGTCCCAGCAAAAGGCGGCATGCCCATGGCTCCATATAGATGGCGGCATCTCTTCTGCCCATCCAAAGGGAGTATAGAAGGAAGCAAGCGGCGAAGCCCTCCCCCGCAGTCAGCACAGCGGGAAGAAGGAAGCCCTTGGGGCCATGGGGTATTTTTTTATGAAGAAGGGTGCAGACACTGCTCAAGCAAAGACCCAAGACGGCCAGCACGGTCAGAATCCCGCTGATGGGCAGGGCAGCAAAATCCTCCTCCTGCCCCAGAAAGCCTGTGAGAGAGAAAACAAAGACAAACAGCAGACCCAAAAGATGCAGAAGGCTCAGGGCATACTGCCGCTCCTCCCAAGAGGAGCGCTTTTGTATATACAGCCGCAGACGGTGAGAAAGATACCCCAACAGCTTGGCACTAAGGCCGCATAAATACAGGAACCAGACAAAGAGGAGCTTGTTGTTGTCGTAGATATTGGGCTGGAACACCACGACTTCCGCAATACCCCACAGCACCAGCGCACCGGAGGCAATGCGCCTGTCCCGCTTGGAAAGGAGCAGCAGAGCGGGAATCAGCAGCAGGAACAGCCAGCCAAGGTTTTTTACATAAAACCACAGGTAGCTGTCCACCTCGTTGGCCCAGTTGAAGTGCAGGCGCACCATGCCGCTTTCTCCCGCCTGCTGAAAGGCAAAGCCGAAAAGCTGGGGAGCGGCTAGCAGGACGGTAATCCCGCCGTAGAACAGCCAGCCCAGGAACCGCTTTTTGCTGAAGCGCCCAATCAAATCCTCCAGGCAGTATACGCCGCTGAGAATGCCTAGTGCTAAGAAGGAGTGGGTGTGAATCAGGGGCAGTCCCCCCGCCAGCAAAACAAGACCCGGGAGGGACTCCTTCTGCCGCCGAAAGGCGTAGCCAAAAAGCAGGTACAGGCAGGGGAACAGGAAGCTCCAGCCGAAGAGGGTAGCCCGCTGGGGAATGAGCATATCCACAATGGGATTGACCCAGCGCAGTCCGATTTCCGGCAGGTTGGTAGGCGTTTTATAGTATCCTTCCAACAGCCAGCCCAGATTGGTGGCAAAGGAGTTTTCGCCCAGAAGGGCAGAAAGGGTGGAGCCGCCCCTGAGCCGATCGATGAAATAAAGGAACCCGAAGCCGCCGCCTACAAAGAACAGATACGTGCCGAAAAGGGCCCGTCCGGGCTTTTTCAGCCACTGCTCCAAAAAGAAGTATACGCCCAGAATGACCAGCACATAGGCATACAGGGCGGGAATCAGATAGGCCGCCCGCAAATCTGCCCCCAGCACGGCCATGGAAGCGCTGGAGGTTTCGCACAAAAAGGGGTAGTTTACAGCGTGACCGGGGAAAATGCTGTAGTCTGGAGGGAAAGTGCCCTGCACGGCAATGCCGGAGATAAAGCCCAAATGCATGGCCAAATCCCCATAGGTGGTCTGCCCCACATAATAGCTTCCGTCCTTGTATTGAAGGATGTGGGTGGAGAATAAATACCCCCCTACCACCAGAATGGGCAGCAGGGCCATAAGATACTTCCCCTTATGAAAATGCAAACCCTTGGGAAGCACAAGTCCCTTTTTGCGAAGACAGCTAAAGAAGGCCAGAAGCCCCATAACCAAGGCGCCCAGCAGGTTGGACAGCAGGTTGAAATCCAGAACAAAGGCAAAGAGACTGGGCAGCCAAGTAAGCCCGAACAGTCCCAGCACAAGCCCCAGCCAAAGCTGTTTCCATCCCTTTTCCATGGGGAATATCCAGCCGGCAAGTAAAATGCCGCAGAGGGCAAAATAGACGGTAAACAAAAGCGAAAAGAGCATACGACCTTCCTTTCTTTCCGCCATTATACAATATCCCACCCAAAAAAGAAACAGGCCTCCGGTTTTAGAAGGCCTGCATGATGTAAATTATCTGCAACTTTTCTTTACTTTGTAAGGAACAGCACGCCGATGCAGCCGGGGCCGCAGTGGGAGGAAATGGTGCTGCCTGCGTCGGTAATGAAGACTTCGCCCCAGGGCCCAAAGCTCTCCACCTCTTCCTTCATGCGCTCCAAATCCTTTTCCGGGAAGCCGGAGTGGGTGATGAAGATGCGGTCACGGACAATATCCTCACGGTCTTTCAACTGATCCTCAATATACTTGCTGATACAGCGGCTGAGCTTGCCCATGTACTTTTTGCCCACTACCATGCTGCCCTGCTTTTCGTTGAGCACCTGAATGCTGGGCTTAATGTTCATAAGGCTGGCGCCAATCTGCACAAGACTGGAACAGCGTCCTCCTGCCCGCATGAAGACCAGAGTGTCCAGAATAAAGCTGGCGGAGGTCTTCTGATTCAAAGGTTCCACCTCTGCGGCAATATCGGCGGCGCACATGCCCTTTTTGACCCGTTCGCCTGCCTCGCAGACCAGCAGACCAAACCCCGTGGACAAAGAGCAGGAATCGATGACATACACCCCTTCCAGCTCCTGAGCCGCCATACGGGCGTTCTGTAAGCTCACGGACAGGGCAGAGCCCAGACCAAAGTGAATGACCTCATAGCCATCCTCTACATACCCCTTAAAAATATCCAGATACTCGCCTACGCTGACGGCGCTGGTCTTAGGCAGAGTGCCGTTTTTCTCCCAGTTTGCGTAAATATCGTCACGGTTGATGTTGATGCCGTCCAGATACTCCGTGTCCCCCATGGTCACATGGAGGGGAATCAGCTTTACGTCATAGCGCTCCTGAAGAACAGGGCCTATGTCGCAGGGAGTATCGGCGGTTATTTTTACAGGCTTAGGCATGGATAGATTCTCCTTGTCTCTTATTTTTTTAGCTGTAAAGGGTATTGTAACAGAATATACGCCCTTCGTCAAGAACGCATACTTTTACAATTACGGGGCATGCTTTTGCAAAAGGAGGTGAGCACATGGAGATTTTCACCAGAGAGAAAAAGCGCAAGTACACCCTCTCCGACGCCAACGGCGTAAGCCAAGAACGGGAGCAGACCTACAGCCTGTCCGATACCAACGGAAAGACCCGTCAGGAGGAAGAAAAGAAGACCCCTCAGTAACGAATGTCCCTGCAAAGCGCCAGCACGGTGCCCGCATCCCCTTTTAAAAAGGACGGCAGGGCGGCCCCGAAGGCGTCAAAATTCCCCAAAGTGGACTCGATGGCAAAACAGGCGGTGTCGCACCGGTCACTGCGGAGGGCGGCTTTCATAAACAGGCGGCCTTCCGCACTGCCGTCGGGCAGTCCCCGCACCATGAGCTTTAAGCAATCCTCAGCGCCCTCCTCTTCGCCCCATTGGTGCATGAGAGGGGATTGCAGAAGAGTTCGGCATTCAGCCCCCAAGACTGGTATGTCTTTGCAGGGGATCTGCACCCTTACGGACATGCACACGTTGTCGTTGAACCCGGTTGCCTTTACAAAAACCGTCTGCTCTTCGTTAGCATTGCTCAGCTTTTCCAAAATCAGATTGTCCATACTGCCTCCCATACACCCTTATATGGCTACCACTGTAC
>CAZPCH010000164.1:0-1605 GCA_964585055.1 uncultured Christensenella sp.
GTGAAGATGCGCACCAGCTCCTTGACCTTGTCCCCGTTCAATAGTCCGCCCTTCTGGGGAATGGTTACGTCCACCAGATCCTTGGCGGCCAGGGTTCCCATAAACCGCTCCAGCAGATATAAATCCGTCCCCGCCGCATAGATGGAGCCGAAGACGGCGCCTGCACTGCATCCGGACACCATGTCCGGCGCCAGTCCGTTCTCCTCCAGCACCTGCAAAATGCCCACGTGGGCAAGGCCTCTTGCCCCGCCGGATCCCAGCGCAAGGCCGATGCGCTTCCCGTTTACCATGCATATCCCTGCCTTTTCTTAATATAATGCCTCATGAAAAAACTTTTCCTTTCGGTCACCCGTGCCCTGACCGTGCTGGTCCTCCTGCACGCTCAGGCGGCCATGGAAGGCGTTCGGCAGGGCCTGCTTTTGTGGGGCGGGCGGGTGCTTCCCGCTCTGTTCCCCTGCTTTGTGTGCCTGCACTTGCTCCTGTCCCTGGGCTTTTTGCAGGGGGATTCTCCCCTGCTGCTCCCCTTGGAAGGGCTCTTTGCCCTAACCGCCGGAGCGCCTACGGGTGCTAAGCTTCTGAAAGCCCGCTATGGAGACGGTTCCGCCGCCGCAGAACTGTGTCCCGCCCTCAACGCCGTCAGCCCCGCCTTTTTGCTGGGGACGGTGGCCCTGGGGCAATACGGAATCAAAAGCTGTTTTTACCCCTTGGCGCTGGGGCAGTACACCGCCGTTGCCGTATGTTTGCTTCTGAGCAAAAGGCCGAAGCCCCCTTGTCCCTCCGTGCCCACGCCGCTTCTGCCCTTTGGAGAAGCCTTTTCCCAAAGCGTCGCTTCCGCCATGGAGAGCATGCTCCACATTGGGGGCTGTTTGCTCCTTTGCAGCGCCCTGAATCGGGTGCTGGGAGAAATGCTGTCTTTACAAGGTCTGCCCGCCGCTCTGCTGGCAGGTCTATTGGAGGTATCCGGAGGCTGCGCCGCCTTAAAGGACAGCGGGCTGTCTTTGCGCCTGCAGCTCAGTCTGTGCGCCCTGTTTACGGGCTTCGGAGGCCTTTGCATCGGTTTGCAGAGCCTGTGCTTTGTGTCCAAAAAGCCGTGGCTGTACCTATTAAAGAAACTGGCCATGGGTCTGCTGTCGGCACTGGTGTGCTACCTGAGTTTCCCCCTCTTTGTCCCCCAGACCCTCTCTGCCGTGTTTTCCGCCGACGCCTTGTCTCAAACGCAGCTTGTTGCACGGGCCTCCGCCATGGGGGCTCTGGGGCTGTCCATGGGCACTTCCCTGCTCTTTACGCTGGTATGCGCCTGCTGTTTTAAAAAGGGGCGGGTATAGACGGCTCAGAAGGACACGGTGAGCAGCATCTTGAACCGCTCCTGTCCGTATACGGCGTGGGGGATGTCCTTGGGCATGATGATGCTCTCCCCTTGGGAAACCAGATACTCCACTCCGTCCACGGTAAAGCGGCCGGTGCCCTCCAGCACCTGCACCATGGCATCGCCGCCGGCGGCGTGGGTGCTGATCTCCTCTCCCTTTTCAAAGGAGAACAGGGTCATGCTCAAGAGACGGTTCTGCACCAAGGTTTTGCTGACAATCTGCCCATCCTGATAGGCTA
>CAZPCH010000164.1:1640-3867 GCA_964585055.1 uncultured Christensenella sp.
GGATTTTTCAATATTCTTATACATACGAAATCCCTCCCGCAGTTTTGCTTATCATACCACGGGAGGGAATATTTTTCAACCTGAAGCAGGCTTTCCTGTTTTATTCGAAGAGTTTGGCCGCTTCTTCCATGTATCCGGAGATATACAGATGCTGAGGGCAGACCCCTTCGCACCGGCCGCAGCGGCGGCATTGGGAAGCTTTGCCGCTCTTGGAGGTGATGCGGGCATACTGGCCTTTGGCGCGCTCCAAAGAGCCGTAGCGTTTGTAGCCGTTGAGAACGGAGAGGATTCTGGGGATTTCGATGCCTTCGGGACAGCCGTTGACGCAGTAGCGGCAGGCGGTACAGCCAATCTGCCCGGCCTCGCTAATGGCTTTGCGTGCCTTTGCCACCGTTTCCTGCTCCGCCTCCGTCAAGGGGGCAAGATTGGCAAAGAGCCTTGTGTTCTCCTCCACCTGACTTTCATCGGACATGCCGGAGAGAATCATCTTTACCTGAGGGAGGCTCCCCACAAAGCGGAAGGCCCAGCTTGCCAGAGACTGCGCCCCGTCCGCTTCCTTTAATACGGGGGCAAAGGCCCCCTGCTCGCTGGCCAGCAGTCCGCCCTTCACGGGCTCCATGACGATTACGGGCTTATTGTGCTTGACGCAGACCTCATAGCACTTTTTAGACTGGATGTTTTTATCCTCCCAGTCTGCATAGTTAATCTGAAGCTGGACGAACTCGGCCTCCGGATGGGCGGAAAGAATCTTATCCAGCACGGCGGCCGTATCGTGGAAGGAGAAGCCCAGATGGCGGATTTCCCCCGCCGCCTTTCTCTCCAGCAGATACTCCCAAACGCCCAGCTTTTCCGCCTTTTGGGCATACTCATCGTCTAAGGCGTGAAGAAGGTACATGTCAAAATACTTTGCCCCCGTGCGCTCCATCTGCAGGGCAAAGATTTCGGCGGCGTGGTTCTCTGTCTCTTCCTTTAAAAGGGAGACGGGCATTTTGTCCGCCAGAATAAAGCTCTCTCTGGGGTAGCGCGCCACAAGGCAGTCCCGGACGGTCTCCTCCGACTGGCCGTTGTGGTAAAAGTAGGCGGTATCAAAATAGCGGTAGCCTTGGGCGAGATACTCGTCAAAGAGCTTGCAGACACGGGGTTTGTCCACATCTCCCGTTTCCGTCTGGGGCAGACGCATGGTGCCGAAGCCAAGGTTTTTTATAATATCTTTGAAAAAATCCATCTTATTCTCCCATAATCTTTTTTCTTAATTGTATCTTCTGATTTTTTGCCCGTCAAGGTGTTCAAATGAAGATTTTTGTGGTATCATACTTAAATTAGTAAAAATAAGGATGTGTGCGTATGGTATATGTGTACGTGGCGCTGGGCGCACTGGTGCTTGTGTTTCTCTTCTTTTCCTACTATGTGTTCAAGGTGGGCTGTTCCCGCCGGGACAGAACGGAGCTCTTCCGCTACAGCTCCGTAGCCCCCTCCGCCCGCATTCCCTTTCGGGACAGAGTGGAGCAGGGCGTACGCTGGTATGAGGATCAGTATCGGGAGACTTTGACCATTACCAGCGACGACGGTTTGAAACTGCAGGCGGAGCTTCTTCCCTGCGAACACCCCAAAGGGGTGGTGGTGGCCATGCACGGCTTCCGTTCCTGGCCTGCAAGAGAGTTTGGCCCCATGGCCAAGGTGCTCTATGAAAAGGGCTACACCGTTCTCTATCCCTACCAGCGGGCGCACCGAATCAGCGAAGGGAAGTATATCACCTTCGGCGTAAAGGAGCGGTACGACTGCCAGCAGTGGGCGCAGGTGATGGCCCTGCGGTATCCGGATCTGCCTCTGTTTTTGTACGGGCAGAGCATGGGCGGGGCTACGGTGCTCATGGCCTCCGGACTGGAACTGCCCAAGCAGACCAAAGGCATCATTGCCGACTGCGCCTACAATTCCCCCCGAGACGTAATCCGCCACGCCATGCTTCACGCCTACAAGGTGCCGGCCTATCCCATGATCTGGTTTATGGACATTTGGACAAGGCTTTTGGCGGGATACAGCCTGTACGGCGCCGATACCTTCTCCGCACTGGATAAAACGGACCTCCCCTGCCTCTTCATCCACGGCACGGCGGACGATTTGGTGCCCTACTACATGGGCGAAGCCAACTTTAAGCGCTGCCATACGAGCAAGGAAATGCTTACCGTCAAGGATGCCGGCCACTGTGCCGCCTGGTATGTAAATGAGG
>CAZPCH010000164.1:3877-4119 GCA_964585055.1 uncultured Christensenella sp.
AAACTCCTTGGTTTTCTTGAAACATGGGGCGCATGATGCTTTTGCCTTGACAAATAGGCAAAATCGATTATAATCTGTATTTAGACTAAATAGTTTTACTATAGTTAGAAAAGGAGATTACCATGATCAAAGCTACGATGGATAAACTCGTTTCCCTGTGCAAGAACCGCGGGTTCATTTTCCCGGGCAGCGAGATTTACGGCGGCCTTTCCAATACATGGGACTACGGCCCTCTGGGCGTG
>CAZPCH010000165.1:0-4099 GCA_964585055.1 uncultured Christensenella sp.
AGAGAGCATATGCCCAAAATCAAGCTGGTGCAGCCTGATGCCACGTTCTTGATGTGGCTGGATTGCTCCCAATTGGGTATGGAGCCGGAGGAGCTGTACGACTTCTTCATTCAAAAAGCCGCTGTTGGCATCAGCCGGGGAAACTCCTTTGGAGCGGAAGGGGGACAGTTTGTCCGCCTGAACATCGGCTGTCCCAGAAGTGTTTTGCAGCAGGCGCTTACTCAGCTGCAGACTCAGTATGATTTGCTGGAAGGTAGATAGCCCATGAAAAACAATAAAGCCGGCGCCTACGGACTGCTGGTGCTCACCTTTTTCGTGTGGGGCAGCATCTACGTGGCCAGCAAGTACGCCATGGGCAGTTTGCCCCCGGTTGCCATTGCGGGGGGTCGGTATGCAATCGCGGCCGCCGCTTTGCTGCCCTTCTATCTCAAGTCCGGACAGCGGGTTGAGAGGGAGGATATAAAATACCTCTTTTTAATCGGCGGCGTTGGGTACTTTGCATCCATGACCGCCAACGCACTGGGTATTAAACTGGCAGGGGCCTCCACAGCCTCTTTGATTAACTCTTTGAATCCCGTGGCTATCAGCGCCATGGCGGCGTGGATTCTTCGGGAAAAGATTCAGCCCAAGACCATTCTCTGTCTGGGCTTGTCCGTAGCCGGTGCCCTGATTATCACCCGGGGCACTGCCGCAGGAGGAGAGCTGGGCATTGTCTTTTCCTCCTTGTCCGTTCTGCTGTGGGCGGTGGCTTCGGTGATTATGCGGCGGCTGGGCAGTAAGTACAACGCCGTCACCGTCACCTTTCTCAGCGCACTGGTCAGTCTGGTGTTCTACGTCCCTGCAGGTGCGGCGGACATTTTGATGAACCGGGACTGGATTTCCCTGGCTCCCGGAGCCGTAGCCGCCGTAGTCTACATGGGGCTCTTCGGAACCGGGCTGGGGGGTGCCCTTTGGGCCAAATGCCTGTCCATGCTGGAGGCGGGGACCTGCTCTCTGTTTTATCCTTTGCAGGTGATTTTCTCCGCCGTCTTGGGGGCTCTGTTTTTGCAGGAGCAGTTTACTCCGGCCTTCTTTGCAGGGGCGGTGTGCATTTGCTGCAGCATTCTCATGCAGTGCCTGCCCGTGGAGAAGCTGGTTGTGAAGATGGGTACAAAGAAAAAGTAAGAGTTCGGGAAGGGCTCTGAGGATACCATGCCGTGCATCGTGGGAATGAGAAGTTCCTTTGCGGGGCAGAGGCATGAAACAAAAAAAGAAAAAGAATTTAGGGGGAACCAAATGCGTAAATATTCACTGGCATATCTGACCATTCCGGGGACGGATCCCGTTGAGCAGATCCGCATTGCCAAAGCCTGCGGCTACGACAGCGTAAGCCTGAGAACCATCCCCATGCATCTGCCCGGGGAGCCGGAGTTTCTGCTTCACAAGGACAAGGCCCTTTTTGAAAACACCAAGGCCGCGCTTCGGGAGTTTGATATGCCGCTGATGGATATAGAGCTGGCACGGGTGCGGAAGGATCTGGATGTGGAGGAATACAAGCCCGCCTTTGAAGCCGCCGCCCGCCTGGGGGCTACGGACGTGCTGGGAAGTATCTGGACACGGGACAAAAGCTGGTATCAGGATACCGCAGGCCGGGTCGCCGAAATGGCCAAGGAGTTCGGCCTCATGTACAACATAGAGTTTCTGCCTTGGGCAGGGGTGCGGAATCTGCAGGAGACCATCACCCTCATCGACAAGCTCTCCATGGATAACGTCTTTGTCATGGTGGACACCCTCCACGCAGGGCGGGCAGGGGTCACGGGGGAGGAGCTGTCCCGCACGGATAGCAAGTATTTCCGCTTTGTCCATCTGTGCGACGGCCCTGCAGGCCCCGACGGAGACCCCGTGCTGGACAATATCAAGGACGACCTCATGCTCTTTACCGCCCGGGAAGCACGGCTCTACCCCGGGGAGGGAGTCATGGACATTGCCGGCATGCTCAAGGCCATGCCCAAGGTGCCCTTGTCCATTGAACTGCCCCATTTGGAAAATATCAAAAAGTGCGGCGTAGAAGGCCATGCCAGAAACTGCATCGAAAAGGCCAAGGCCTACATGGCCGCCAACGGCGTGGACTAAAGAAAAGGAGACGAAGCCCATGAAAAAGCTATTATCGGATTTGATGGTAAATTATCTGGAGCGCCGAGAGGTGGAATACGTCTTCGGTCTGTGCGGACATACGGTCATCGGTTTTTTGGACGCTTTGTCCCGCAGCGAAAAGATTCGGTATATCTCCGTCCGCCACGAGCAGATAGCGGCCACCGCCGCCGACGGCTACGCCCGCGTTAAGCATAAAGCCGGCGTGGTCCTCTGCCATCTGGGGCCCGGGATCACCAACACCGTTACGGGCATTGCCAATGCGGCCTTTGACTCCATCCCTCTGGTGGTCATCGCCGGGGACGTGCCCAGCTACTACTTCGGCAAGCATCCCCATCAGGAAGTAAACATGCACGCCGACGGCTCCCAGTACGAGATTCTGCGCCCCGTGGTCAAGCGTGCCTGGCGGGTGGACGATCCCGAGGCCATGCCCGAGATTCTGGACAAGGCCTTCCGCATGGCGGAAAGCGGACGCCCGGGCCCCGTGCTCATCGATGTGCCCATGGATATGTTCAGCCGTGAGGTGGAGGAGTCCCTCTTTGAGCGCACCTATCACGATTGCCACTATACCGCCAAGCCCGCCCTGGCCCCTGAGGCCGCCAAGGCCATAGCCAAAAAGCTGGCGGAAGCCAAGCACCCCATGCTCCACGCAGGCGGCGGCATCCTCTTGGCCCGGGCCAGCAAGGAACTGGCGGAGCTGGCCGAGTTTATGGATATCCCCGTGTCCCGCACCCTGATGGGTCAGGGCTGTCTCTCCGATGCCCACCCCCTGATGGTGGGACAGACGGGCTTCTGGGGGCTGGAGTTCACCCACAGCTTGACCAAGAACGCCGATGTGATTCTGGGCCTTGGCACCCGCTTTGCCGAGGCGGACAGCTCCAGCTGGTATCCCGGTGTGACCTTTGACCCCGCCAAGACGGAGTTTATGCAGATTGACATCGACCCCACGGAGATCGGGCGGAACTACCCCGTGTCCGTTGGCGCCGTGGCGGACTTGAAGGAAGCTTTGCCCCAGATTCTGGCGGAGCTGAAAAAGCTGTGCCCCGAAGGACGGAAGAACCCCGTCCTGCGGCAGCAGATTGCCGAAGCCAAGGCCGCCTTTAAGGCCTCCAACAAAGAGATCAGCGAGGATAGCCGCTTCCCCATGACCCCCCAGCGGATTTTGCGGGATGTGAAGGCGGTAATCCCCGAGGACACCCTCATCTTCACCGATGTGGGCTGGAACAAGAACGGCGTGGCCCAGCAGTTTGACATCACCGTGCCCGGCTCCATCCACCACAGCTCCGGCCTTGCCACCATGGGCTTCGGCGCCTCGGCGCTTTTAGGCGGCAAGCTGGCCGCTCCCAACCGTGTGGCCATTACGCTGGTGGGAGACGGAGGCTTTGGCACCAACCCCAGCTGCATGGCCACGGCGGTGGAACAGCATATCCCCGTCATCTGGATCGTGATGAACAACTCCGCCTTCGGCACCATTGCAGGGCTGGAGTATGCCAACTACCGGACCCGCTTCGGCACCGTCTTTAAGACCCCCGACGGAGAGTCCTACTCCCCCGACTGGGCGGCGGTAGCAAGAAGCTACGGTGTGCAGGCCGTGCGCATAGAAAAAGCGGAGGACTTTAAGCCCGCTTTGGAGGCGGCGGTAGCTTCGGGAGAACCGTATCTGCTGGATGTGCCCATGGAGAACATCACCGTGCCCACCCCCGGCTGCTGGAATATCAACGATATCTATACCCCCAAAGCCAACGTGCGGGAAGGGAAGCTGGTACCCGATGAGAACGGCAAGCTGACGCCCCCCGCCCACGCAAAATCCCACAAGTAACGAATACTCGTTTTTCCCCTCACCCCCCGCTTCCACGGGGGGACTTTTTTTGAGTGAAATCTGCGCTGTGCGCAGGTGAAATCGCCCTGCGGGCGGTGAAATTGCCTACGGCAGTGAAATATGGCGCAGCCATGTGAAATATTGCTTCGC
>CAZPCH010000166.1:0-4071 GCA_964585055.1 uncultured Christensenella sp.
CAGCTGAAGATTGAACGCATCCGCTTGGCCACGGCGGAAGACAATGTGGACATGAGCCGCATTGTGCCCTGCGCCCCCGGCAGTCCTCAAGAGGATTACGGGTATCTGTGGAATCTGACGGAGAACTTTAAGGATACCGATTTAAAGCGCATCACCCAGTACTTTTTGACGGAGTTTAAGTCCGGCATCCTCCGCTTCCCTGCGGGGGTAAAGCTCCACCACGCCACAAGGGGCGGCTGGCTTCAGCACACCTGCGCCGTGGTGCGCATGGGCAGAGCCATTGCCGCTTTGTACCCTGAAAAACTGGACGAGGAACTGATTATTGCGGGGGGACTTCTCCACGATATCGGCAAGCTCTATGAACTGCAGACCGGGAAATTGGGCCTTGCAACGGCCTACACCACCGAGGGACAGCTTTTGGGGCATATCAACATGGGGGTCAGCCTCATTCACAACGCCGCCGATCGGCTGGATGTGTCTCAGGAAACGGCCATGCTGTTGGAGCACATGCTCCTGTCCCACCACGGACAGCCCGAGTTCGGCAGTCCCAAGTTCCCCATGTTTCCCGAGGCCGAGGTGCTCTCCCAGTGCGACCTTTTGGACAGCAAGCTCTTTGAGATGTTTGACGCCCTGTCCTCCGTCAGCAAGGGCGGCTTCTCCGAGCGGCTGTGGGCCCTGGACAACCGTCAGCTTTACCAGCACGGACGTAAGGAATGAGATAGAAAGACCTGCTTGGCAGGTCTTTTTTGTACGCTCAGTTACCTTCGAGGACAGCACCCTTTGCATTCGCCGGTGAAATCCGTCTTTGACGGGTTAAATCGCCTATCGGCGATGAAATCCGACTTTGTCGGATGAAATCTGTTCTTTGAACAGGTTATGGATGGGACGCACAGCGTCCCTTATATTCGCTTATCCCCTCAGAGTTGCTCACTGTGTTCGCAACTCAGCTCCCCTTACACAATAAGGGGAATTGCGAAGCAATTCGCCCCGACCCCGAAGGGGGCAAAACCCACCGGTGATGGGTTTTGAGGGGCTGTCGCCGAAGGTGACTGAGGGGATAAGAAGATAAAGGGGACGCACAGCGTCCCCTCCACAACCCATCCGTAGGATGGATTTCACATTGCGCAGCAATATTTCACATGGCAAAGCCATATTTCACCTGTGCAGCGCACAGATTTCACTTTATATACTCTTCAGCCGCTGGGCGAGGTAGAATTTCAGCTGGCCGCAGATTTCATCAAGCTCCTCGGGACGCTTGGCGCTGCCCTGAGCCATGTCCCCCCGGCCGCCGCCTTTGCCGTTTAAAATGGCATTTACCGCCTGAAGCACCTCCCCCATGTCCAGCTTCATGTCCTTGCACATGAGGATGTAGTTCAACTGCTCCCCCTTGGGGCACAAAAGCAGGGTCATGGATTTTCCGTTCAGGGTGGACTGGCACAGAGGCCGCAGGCGCTTAGGCTCCGCCTCCTCCACAACCTTCACCAACAACCGCTTGCCCTTAATATCCTCCGCTTCCTGGCGAAGCTCTGCGGCCACATACCCCTCTAAGCGGGCGGAAAGGGCCTTATTCTGCTTCTTCACCGCATCCAGTTCCGCAAGGGTCTTCTCCACGCTCTCCTCCACCTTCTCATAACTTGTGGAGAAGCGGCGGCTGAGGCCGTCCACAATCTTCTGCATCTTGTCCAGATAGTTGAACGCCCTCTCCCCGCACAGGAAGGTAATGCGCGTGCCGCCCTTATAGGCTACCGCCTGTATAATTTTAATGAGGCCAATCTCACCGGTATACTTTACATGGGGGGCACAGCAGGTACAGCTATCGGAGCCCTCAATGGACACTACCCGAATGGGCGCCGTCAGTCCTTCCGTTTGCTTGCGCAGTTGAACATTGTCTAAGTCCTCCACCTTCTCGTAGATTTTTGCGGTCACAGGCTTGTTATCTCTGACGATCATGTTCGCCCACATTTCCATATACTTAAGCTGTGTCGCATTCAATGGCTTGTCCACATCCAAGGTGGAATACTCCCGCGAGCAGTGAAAGCCCACATTTACTGCTTGGGCTACTGCATGGGCGCACCAGGACAGGATGTGCTCACCCGTATGCTGCCGCATAAAGTCAAAACGGCGGTATATGGTCAGAGTTTCTTCCACGTTTTCTCCCACGGTCAGAGGCTTTTTGCACAGATGCACCAGTCTGTCCCCGTCCTCGTCCACACTAAGTACACCTACACCTCCAATGTAGCCTAAATCGCAGGGCTGTCCGCCTTTGTTGGGGAAGAATATACTTCTGTCCAGCTCCACCTCATAGCCCCACTCCGTCTCTTTGCAGGCCGTCACCTTACCCCATGCGTGCCATTGCTCGCTGTCATTCAAATAAAGTCGTTCGGTCATGGCTTCCTCCCTTTGCTCTTTTAAAGTCCTTCGTTTCATAGTATAGCATACCATCCTTTCTTTTACCATTGTTTCACGTGAAACAATTTTGTTTCTGACTAAAGTCTACCTCATTTCTTTCTCTCAGAATTCTCAGAATTTTATTTTTGAGCAAAGAATCTTTACAAAAGCAAATTGTTCCACGTGAAACAATTGCATTGCGGGCGCAAATAAGGTATACTGGAGAAAACAACAACACGAGGTGTTTTATGGCCAAGATTATTGCCATTGCCAATCAGAAGGGCGGGGTGGGCAAGACCACCACCACGGTAAACCTGTCCGCCTGTGTGGCGCAGTTGGGCAAGCGGGTGCTGCTTATGGATTTGGATCCTCAGGGCAACAGCACCAGCGGGCTGGGCATTCAAAAGAACGAGACGGAGATGTCCCTCTACGAGGTGCTCATTGAGGACGCCAACCCCTTGGAGGCGGTGCTTCCCACGGAGATTGATACCCTGAAGCTGCTCCCTGCCAGCATTTCCCTTGCGGGCGCAGAGGTGGAGTTGGTGGGCATGGAGAAGCGGGAGAGAAAAATGAAGCAGGCCATTGCGGCTTTGAGCCCGGACTATGACTATATATTCATGGACTGCCCGCCCTCTCTGGGACTTTTGACCCTGAACGCCCTGACGGCGGCGGACGCTTTGCTTATTCCCATTCAGTGCGAGTACTTTGCGCTGGAGGGCTTGAGCCAGCTTATGAATACGGTGAAAATGGTGCGGCGGGGACTGAACCCGGATTTGGAGATTGAAGGGGTGGTGCTGACCATGTTTGACGCCCGCACCAATCTCTCGGCGCAGGTAGTGGCCGAGGTGAAGAAGTTCTTTAAGGACAAGGTCTTCGACACCATTATCCCCCGCTCCGTGCGGCTGGGGGAGGCGCCCAGCTACGGCCAGCCCATTTCCCTGTATGCGCCCAAGAGCGTAGGGTGTCAGGCCTATGAGAATTTAGCCAAAGAACTGGTGGAGCGGGAAGAAGGAGCGCAGGAGGTATAATATGGCGGCAAAGCAAGTGAAAAAAGGCTTGGGCAGAGGTCTGGACGCCCTGATGGAGAGCGTGGAGACCCAGGAGCAGCAGGGAAAAGTGCTGACCCTGTCCATTTACGAGATTGACACCAACCCGGATCAGCCCCGCAAGACCTTTGACGAGGAGAAACTGAAGGAGCTGTCGGAGAGCATCCAGCGCCACGGCATCGTCCAGCCTCTGGTGGTAGCCCCCAGAGGACAGCGGTATGTGATTGTAGCCGGAGAGCGGCGGTTCCGTGCGGCGAGGCTGGCCGGGCTCAAGACGGTGCCCGCCATCTGCATGGAGGCAGAGGAAGGAGCTTTGCAGGAGGTCTCCCTCATTGAGAACATCCAGCGGGAGAACCTGAATCCCATGGAGGAGGCACAGGCCATCCGCTTTTTGATGGACCAGCACGACTTGACGCAGGAGGAGGTGGCCCAGCGCATCAGCAAGAGCCGCCCTGTGGTGGCCAATTCTCTTCGGCTGTTGAGCCTGCCCAAGGAGGTACAGCGGCTCATGAAGGAAGGGAAGCTGTCTGCCGGCCACGGGAAGATTTTAGCGGGGCTGGAGGATGCCAAGCAGGCGGAGGAACTTGCCCTGCGGGCGGCGGAAGAAAACTGGAGCGTGCGGCGGCTGGAGGACACC
>CAZPCH010000167.1:0-2249 GCA_964585055.1 uncultured Christensenella sp.
CAAGGCGTTTTTTCCGTTGCGCTGAGCGTAGAGTGCGGCGGTCATGCCTGCCGGCCCTCCGCCGATGATGATGATGTCGTACATGGACGTCTCCTGTAGATTGGTTTGCATGGGGAAAGTCCCCCTTGCAAGTATACAACAGAACGGCCGAAGATGAAAGGGTGAAATTGGGGAAGGAGGGCGTCAATGTGCAAAAAACGTTAATCTGCAGGATAAGGGGGCGGCAAAGGGCTTTGCCCTTCTCTTAGTTGCAGGGGGGAGCGTACCGCTCCCCCTCCTGCAACTAAGGGTTCCCGAAGGGAACCGCCGCCCTCACCCTTCCGTCAGACTCGCCCAAATCCTCTTGAAGCAGGGCTGAAACAAAGGCGCCTCCCGCCTCTGCAAGGGGGTCATTTCCTCCGGAAAGGGCAAGGGCACCTCCTCCCTCAGCATGGCCGGACGCCCGGAAAAAACCAGCACTCTGTCCGCCATAGACACGGCCTCCCCAATGTCGTGGGTCACCAGCACGGCGGTCTTCCGTTCCTTTTTGATAATGGTGCGCACCTCGTCCCCCAAGGTAAGGCGGGTCTGGTAATCCAAGGCGGAGAAAGGCTCATCAAGGAGCAGTACCTCCGGCTCCAGAGCCAGGGTGCGTATAAGGGCCGCCTTCTGCCGCATGCCTCCCGACAACTGGCTGGGCTTAAACTTGGCAAACTCCCCCAGCCCGTAGGTCTTCAGCAGTTCCAGTGCCTTTTGCCGGCTCTCCGCCGTCAAAAGATGCCGCACCTCCAGCCCCAGCAGTACGTTTTTCTCCACCGTCCGCCACTCCAGCAGATGATCCCGCTGGAGCATGTACCCCATGGGACGCTTCCCCTCCGGGTAGCGCACCGCCCCCGACGTAGGGGTCATTAGCCCCATCATCAGACTCAGCATGGTGGTCTTTCCGCACCCCGAAGGGCCCACAATGGCCACAAACTCCCCCTCCCTTACGGAGAAGGACACATCCTTCAGCGCCTCCGTCTCTCCCTGAGGAGCCTGGTACAGGAGGCTTACCTTTTCAAAGGCCACCAGAGGCCCGCTTGCTCTCGTTTCCATATCCCATTTTATGCGCACGGCCCCTTTTTCGACACCTTTTTCCTGCCCCCTGCGTACTATAAAGCATAAGGGAGGTGTGCCCATGAAACATAAACCCGGCCCCTGCAGTCCCCGCTGTCTGCTCTGGCTTCTGCTTTTGGGAATCGGAGCGGGCCTTTTGTATCTGCTGCCCCACTGGCTGCTGTGCGTGCTGCTGCTGGGTGCGCTTCTCTTTTTCCTCTGCTGCGCCCCCGGCGGCAGAGCATAGAAAAACGGACGGTGCCATGCCGTCCGTTCTTTTTTACTCTTTGCTATACAGGGCTTGTCTTAGCAGGAGCTTGTTCTTCTCCACCTCTGGAATCACCGCAAAGGCCCCCTCCTGACTGGTCTCCGTGTAGCTTTCGTCAAAGGGCACTCTGAAGCCCTCAAAGTCCAGCACGTCCGTGCGGATGACCTCCTTGGCAATGCCGCCCAGAGTCTCCCCGTCCAGATTGGTGCGCACCCGCTTTAAAATCTTGGCGAACAAATCCGCCATCTGATCCACGTCCTGATTGAGCCGCAGATATTCCAGTGTGCTTGCAATGACCCGAAGCTGCCTGTCCGTGCGCCCAAAGTCCCCTGTGCCGCCGCTGGTTCTGTCCAGCAGATGGGTCACGGCCTGCTCCCCGTTTAAAGTCTGGGGGCCCGCCTGCAGGCTGCAGCCGCACTTTTCGTTGAGATAGGCCGCTTCCTCCGCCGTCAGCTCCACGGGAATGCCGCCGATGATGTCCGCCAGCTCCTTTAAGTCCTCGGTGCCCGTGTATACATAGTTCTGAATGTCCAGATCAAAGACGCTGTTCACCGTGTTCACCAGCAGACCCATGCCCCCCAGAGAGTAGGCGGCATTGAGCCGCTTCCAGCCATAGTCCTCCATGGGCACCAGCATATCCCGCATCAAAGTGATGACGGTGAGTTTCTGCTTCAGGGCGTTGAAGGAGGCGATGAACATCATGTCCGTCTGGGGATTCACATCCTCCACGGAACCGTTGTGCACCACAATGAGAAAGCTGGTGATGAACTTATCCTGCTGGGTCTTGGCGTAGATGGGAACCTCCTTCACTACCCCCGTCTCGTAGTAATCCACATCCGTCCGCAAAGCGTCCGCAAAGGGGTCGGGGGTGGGGGTAGGCGTAGGCGCCGGAGTGGGCGTGGGGGTG
>CAZPCH010000167.1:2259-4066 GCA_964585055.1 uncultured Christensenella sp.
CCCCGTACACGGCAACCTCCACCCCTCCCCCCGACCCGCAGACCCCCCCCCCCCCCCGCCCCGCCCCCCCACCGCCGCCGGCGCCGGCCGAACCCCCCGGTGCGGCCGTAACTTGCGCCTCGTCCCGCTCCACCACGCTGATAAGGTTATCGTGGAGGCGGTTGATGCTCTTCAGGCACAAGACGCCGACGACGCCCAGCACCGCCAGCAAAACCCCAAGGCACAGGGCCAGCTTCCGCAAAATTCCCACCGCGCGCAAGTCTTTTTCTTCCTGCGCCGTCCGTTGTGTATGTTCCATGCCGTCCTCCCTATGCAAGCGCCATCTTCACCAGCAGAATATCCGCCGCCAAGGCCCCCAGCACCAGAATTCCCAGCACAATGACCAGAATCAGATACAGTATCTTTTTCGTTCGGATGGGCATCATGGCTTTACTCGGCACCGTTGGCAACCCGGGTCTTGTCCGCAATCTCCTCATAGGAAGGGGCGTTGCCCTCCAAGTCATACTCGGCAAAGACCAGCATATCCAGCAGATTCCTGTCGGCCACGCCGTCCCCGTCCCGATCGCCGCTGGGATGGTTGATAATCTGCCCCATAAAGGTCATGCGGATGCTGTCGCCGCCGTCCAGATTGTAGGCTTCCACACAGCCAAGGCTCTGCATCAATTCAATGCACTCATAGAAGTTCATGCCGATGGAGTAATTGGCCTGCCGTCCGTCCACCAGCACAATCACATAGTGGCCGGGCTCATAGTAGCCGATCATGCACCGGGGCTGTCTGGTGGCGTTGATTTTATACCCCTCCGCAGGCTCCCCGTCATGGATGAAGATGGGGCCAAACTGCCAGCCCTGCCACACGCCGTTTTCCACAGCCTTTTTGGTATTGAAACCTTCGGACTCGTAATAGTAAGTCTTCAGCTCCCCGGTCTTGTACAGAGCCATACAGCTATTGCTCCAGTCCTTGTCCGTGCCCCGGTAATAGACGCCGTTGTGCAGAACAAAGCCGTTGTTGTAGGTGCCGCTGACGGCCAGCACGGCATTTTCCCGCTGACTCATGCTCTCCGCAGACTCCGACCCTGCTCCGTACTCCCCGTTGCCGAAGGAGGTGCGGAAACAGCGGTAGTTCCGCATCCAGATGTCCGCCACAAAGTAGGTCAGCACGTTCTCCTCGTCCACCACCTTTTTAACGGCAATGCGCAGTTCATCGCTCTGATAGCTGTAGTCTGCATCCGTCCCCGTGTCATAGTTGGGGAAGTTGGGGCACATATCCCCCTCTTCAGGCTCCCGTGTGGGGGCAGGGGTGGGAGTGGCCGTAGGCTCGGGGGTAGGTTCTTCCGTAGGCTCCGCCGTGGGGCCGGGGGTGACTACCTCCGCCTCCACCAGCACCTGAGTGGGAGCCGCCGCAGCCGCCTCCGTAGGCGCCGCCGCGGGGGTCTCTGCCGTCTGCGCCCCGCCGCACCCCGTAAAAATCAATATCAGCGCCAAAAGCGCGCATACTTTTCCGCAAATGTCTCGCTTCACCGTTTCTCCTCCTTTTTAATCCCCTGTATCATAGCAGACAAATTCCCTCTCCGCAAGGAAGAGGGAATATCTTTTACATTTTTATGACATTTTCCCTGTACTTTTGTCGAAACCCTCTTCTTATTCCAAGAAGTCCTTCAGCCTCTTGGAGCGGGAAGGATGGCGGAGCTTGCGCAGGGCCTTAGCTTCAATCTGGCGGATGCGCTCACGGGTCACGTTAAACTCCTTGCCCACTTCCTCCAGAGTTCTGGCCTTGCCGTCGTCCAGACCGTACCTCAGGCGCAGCACC
>CAZPCH010000168.1:0-4025 GCA_964585055.1 uncultured Christensenella sp.
AAGGGCATCTTCTTTTTCCTTTTCCGTCGGAACATGGCCTTCCCCGCCCACGTCCCAAAGTGCAATCAAAGGGCCTACGGAGATATCCAGATACCCTTGGGACAAAGCATTATAGTCCTTGGCGGCCAAAAGCAGCTCCATGGTCTCGAAGGAAATCGTAACCGGAGTTTTTCCCGCCTCCTCACACAAGTTCCAAAGGTCGCTTCCCTCCTTGTGGACGCTAAGAAGGGATTCCAGCCTCTCCAATTCCTCAAAGGCCCCCTCCAGCAACGCCTCGCTCCCACCCTCATACAGGGTCAAGGTTACCAAGGTGTCCAAACAGAGGCGGCTCTCCGTCAGTTTATCTCCCGTGTTATTCCCCATGCTGCAGGCGCAAAAAAACAGCATACCCGCCAGCAAAAGGAGCATAGGTTTTCGTCTTTTGTTTCTCATGCTTTCAGTATACTCTCCCCTGCCCACACGGTCAAGACGAAGGGTGCGAAGTTTTTCTTTTATTATGGACAAAAATTCTCAGAGGTGCTATACTGTAAGGGATGCAAAAACGCATCAAAAAATATATTTAGGAGCTGCTGTTTGAAGAAGAACAACACCTTGGAGAGTGTAGGCTAACCGGGAGGTTTCGGCCAATACTCTCGCCAAACCTCCCCGCATTGCAGTCATCAATCATCAGGAGGTAAAAAATAATGAATAAAAATGACTACACCATTCGTTTGGAAAGAAAAGAAGACTATAGCGAGACGGAAGCCCTTGTACGGGATGCTTTTTGGAATGTGTACCGCCCCGGGTGCTTGGAGCATTATGTGCTTCACACCTTGAGAGACAATCCCGACTTTGTACCTGAATTGGACTTTGTCATGGAACAGGACGGCCAACTCATCGGCCAGAATGTGTTTGTGCGCACCGTCCTAAAAACGGATGACGGCGGCATGCTTCCCATTATGACCATGGGGCCCATCTGCATCAGCCCGAATCTAAAGCGGAAGGGGTACGGCAAGATTTTGCTGGACTATTCCCTAAACAAGGCGGCGGCATTGGGCTGCGGAGCGGTGTGCTTTGAGGGCAACATCGACTTCTATGGAAAGAGCGGCTTCACCTATGCGCGAGAGTTCGGCATCCGCTATGAGGGACTTCCCCAAGGGGAAGACGACTCCTTCTTCCTGTGCAAGGAGCTGATTCCCGGCTATCTGAAAGGGGTTACCGGTGTGTATGGGCCCCATGCAGGATATCTGGTGAACGAAGGGGAGGCTGAAGCCTTCGATTCTTTGTTCCCGCCCAAGGAAAAACTCCGCCTTCCCGGTCAGCTTTTCTAACCAATCCCAACCTGTGCAGTGCGTCCTGTGGGGCGCACTGTTTTTGTCCATGCAAAAGAGCCGCCCGAAGACGGCTCTTTTCTGTGCTTTCGTTACAGCGTGTTGGTGAAGGCCTGATAGTAGGCGTTGGTTTTAAGAAGCTCCTGGGGCGTACCCTGGGCATCCAGCCGTCCGTCCTTCATGACGATGATGTAATCCGCATTCTGAGTGGCGGCATAGTTGTGGGCAATCATGATGGTGGTCTTATCCTTCATGAGAGTGTCCATAGCCTCGGTGACCATAGCCTCGCTGAGCACATCCAGATTGCTGGTAGCTTCGTCCAAAAGCAGTATCTCCGCTCTCCGCAGCATGGCACGGGCGATGGAGATGCACTGCCCCTGACCGCCAGAGAAGTTGGAGCCCCCCAGCCCCACGTCTTCGTCAAAGCCATTGGGCTTTTCCATGATGCAATCATAGCAGTTGGCTTTCTTAGCCGCCTCAATGAGCTCCTCCTCCGTGACCTCACGGTCAAGGCCGTAGGTAAGATTCTCTCTGACGGTGCCGCCGATGAGAGGATCCTTCTGGGCTACATAGGCAAAGCGATCCCGCCACTGGGTAAGCTGATATTGGGAGATGTCCTCGCCCCCAAAGAAAACAGCGCCTTCCTTTGGCTCGTACAGCCGGGTCAGCAGCTTAAAGAGGGTGGATTTTCCCGCTCCGTTGCCGCCGATGACTGCCGTCACCTTGCCCACGGGAATGGTCAGAGACAAGTCTTTCACCACATCCCGCTCCTCGTTATAGGCAAAGGTCACATGCTCAAGAACGATGTCCCTGCAGACCTTAGGCACATCCTTGCCCTCCGTCTTCTCATCGGGAGTATCCATAACCTGCGCCGTCTTTTTCATGGTGCCGAAGGTGGTGAACAGGGAGCCCGCATTGAGGAAGAACAGTCCCAGATGCATGCCCACCACACCGGTAATCATGTAAAAGCTGGTTAAATCGCCTATGGTCAGGTTCTCGGACAACAGGGTTCTGCCGATGACAAAGACAATGACGATGTAGAGGATGGACGCCAAGGAGTTGATGAGCTGGAATGCTGAAATTCCCAAGCCGCTGAGCAAATCGGCAAAATACATTTTTTTGAAGGTGCGGCTGCCAATTTTGGCCTCCAGCTTTTCTACCACGGCGCTCTTCATCAAGCGGAAGTTGCGCACCCGCTCCGCCAGATATCCAAGGCTGGAAGCGGTAACTCTGGTGCTGTAGACACCCAGCTTAAACTGCAATATTCCGTAAACGGCAAAAACGAAGAGAATGACCGGCACGGCTATGAGGGAATAATTGGCCAGCGTCACGTTGGTATCATACAGATGCACAAAGGACTGCACCACCGTTACCACGGAGGTCAGGCTGATTACCACGGTGGAAAAAAGCAAAGCCGGTGAAGAGGCATCGGAGGTCACACGGCTGACCAGCTCATTGCCGTTGTCCGCATCATAGTAGCACGCAGGCAGACGCATAATCTTCCTCCACAGCTTTACACGCACCCGCAGAGTAAGAACCTCTTCCATTTTGCGGGTAAAGTAGTTGCTGGCTACCGCCATAAAAGCCGTTGCCGCCGTCCAGCCCACATACTCCAGCAGTTTTCTTCCGTCAATGGCGTTCTGGGTGCCGTCAATGATGTCGCCGGTGAGGGTGGCCACCTCAATGCTCAAAGTGCCTTCCAAAATGCAGATGGCCATGCTGATGACAATCAGCACCCAAGGCATTTTGATGCCTTTCAGAATTCGAAAATAACTGCCTATACGGTGCAGGAGGGATTTTATTTTGCGCATACTTCTTCCTCCTTTGCATCTTCGTGCATGGTGCGGTAGGTCTCGCAGGTTTTCAGCAGTTCCTCATGGGTGCCTTCCCCTACCAGCCTGCCTTCTCTCATAACGAGAATCTTATCGTAGCTCTGAGCAAAGCGCAGATCGTGGGTTACCAGAATCCGTGTTTTGCCGGCAAAGACCGCATCCATGGTCTGCTGGATTTTGGCAGATACCTGCACATCCAGAGCACTGGTGGGTTCGTCCATCAAAATGATGTCCCCTCCCCGCAGAAGTTCTCGGGTCAGCACCAGCCGCTGGCTCTGTCCCCCGGACATGGAGGCGCCGCCTGCGGCTACGTCCGTATCCAGGCGGTCCTTGCACAAGTCCAGATATTCGCTAAAGCCGGTTTTATCTGCAGCCGCCAGAATCTCTTCATCAGAGACCGGACGGTCGATGCCATAGGTCAGCAGTTCCCGCAAAGTGCCGCTGAAACTTCCGGCCCCCTGCTGGACATAAGCAAACCTTTTGCGGTAATCCCCCAAGGAGAAGTCCCGAATGTCCCGCCCCCCAAGGGCAACGGTGCCGGCATCGGGGGTATACAGCCGCTCCAAAAGGCTGATGGTGGTGGTCTTGCCGCTTCCGCACAGACCTACGATGGCGGCGGAGGTGCCGCTGGGCACGGTAAAGCTCACATCCAGTAAAGCGGGTTCTGCGGCTTCCGGATAGGTAAAGGTCACATGATCAAAGGTGATGTCTCCGTCAACGGGAACCTCCGTAACAGAGCCGGAAGCTTCCTCCGGGGTCTGCATTATCTCCGTCACCCGATAGAAACTGCCCTGAAGCCCTTTGATGGATGTCCAGAACACAAAGATCTGATCCAAATTGGAGAACAGGTTTTGAGAGAAAAGGAAGAAAGCCAGCCAAATGG
>CAZPCH010000169.1:0-4008 GCA_964585055.1 uncultured Christensenella sp.
TTTCGGCATACACGGAAGCGGAAAACAATCTTCTGAACTTTGGTCAATGTCCTCAGGGAAACCCGGGCTACATCCTTACGCCCTGGCCCTGGCAGGTACAGTAAGGAGGAAATTTTATGTGGATATACGAAAAACGGCTGGAGCATCCCGTACGCATTACCAAGCCCGATCCCCGCATGGCAAAGCTGTTGATGGCCCAATACGGCGGCCCCGACAGTGAACTGGGAGCAGGTCTTCGGTATCTGACCCAGCGGTATTCTATGACCGACGAGCGGGTCATTGCCACCCTCAGTGACATTGGCACGGAGGAGCTGGCTCACTGGGAAATGCTGGCGGCTATGATTCACCAATGCATGCAGGGAGCCACCTGCAAGGAACTGGATGCCGCAGGACTGGCCGGATACTATGTGATTCACAACCACGGCGTGTTCCCCGTGGATCCCAACGGCGTTCCCTTTACCGCCGCCTATATTGCCTGTACGGGGGATCCCATTGCGGATCTTTCGGAGGATATGGCCGCCGAGCAAAAGGCACGGGTTACCTACGAGAACCTTATGAACATGACGGATAACCCGCAGATTCTGGAGCCGCTGTACTTTTTGCGGGAGCGGGAAGTGGTGCATTATCAACGCTTCGGAGAATGTTTGGAAATTGTGCAGGGACGCAACGCCCGCAGTTTCCGCAGCTGCCGCTGCCGCTAAAGACCCCCATGTATCAAGACGGCAATCCCTTGCGGACGGCCGTCTTTTTTGTATCCCTGCGCCCCCTTTGTCGTTTGCCCTTGACAGTGTTGCTCTACTGTGGTAGAGTAAGGATACTCTATCGGAGTAGAGCATTAAAGGAGGCACCATGGACACCCCAAAGATTTACGAAAGCGAATATCGTTTTTGTCTCATACTGTGGGCGCATGAGCCCATAAAGAGCAAGGAACTGGTGGTTCTTTGCCAACAGGAACTGGGCTGGAAACCGACAACCACCTATACCGTTATCAAGCGGCTGAGTCAGCGCGGGGTTTTAAAAAACGAGAACACCATCGTCTCCGCTCTCATTTCCCGAGAGCAAGCGCAAAAAGCAGACATAGACGAACTGCTGACCAAGCGGTTTGAGGGGTCTTTGCCCGCCTTTGTGACGGCCTTTGCCTCCGGGCGCAGTCTTTCCCAGAAGGATATCGACCAGATGCAATCCCTCATTGACCGATGTCGGGAGGATCTTGCCCATGAGTGAGCTCTTCATCGGCTTCTTTAACCGCTCCATGGCCGCAGGCTGGCTGATTCTTGTCCTGCTTCTTCTTCGGCCCCTGCTGAAAAAGGCACCCAAATGGTGTATGCCCCTCTTTTGGGGGCTGGTTGCCATACGTTTGGTATGCCCTTTTACTTTGACCAGTGCCTTAAGTCTGCTTCCCACCGCCGAGGTGCTTTCTCCCCACGTTGCGCAGTACGAAACCCCTGCCGTTTCCACCGGCATTCCCATACTGGATGAGGCGGTGAATCCTATCTTAGGCCAAGCCCTTTCCCCCGCCCCGGGGGCAAGTGTGAACCCCCTGTATGTGTGGACATCCATATTGGGTGTTCTCTGGGCCATGGTGGCGGCAGGGTTGCTTTTATATGCGCTGATTCGCTACCTGCATCTGAGGGGTAAGCTCCGCACCGCTGTTCTTGCGGAACACGGCATATATGAAAGCGAAGCCGTCCCCTCTCCCTTCCTGCTGGGCTTTGTACATCCTAATATTTATCTTCCCGCAGGGTTAGGGGATGACGCCCGTGAGCATGTGCTGGCTCACGAAAAAAGTCATCTTGCCAGAAAGGATCATTGGAGCAAGGCCTTCGGGTATGTGCTGACCTGCTTATACTGGTTTCATCCCTTGATTTGGGTGGGCTATGTGTTCTTCTGCAGGGATTTGGAGCTGGCCTGCGACGAAAAGGTGCTCCGCACTTTAGAACCGGCGGAGCGCATCGCCTATTCCCAGACGCTGCTGAACATGGCCGCAAAAGGTTCGCATCGAGATTGTCCTCTTGCCTTTGGAGAAACGGGCGTAAAGGAGCGCATTCAGTCTGCCCTTGCATATAGGAAGAGAGGGTTGTGGCTTACCATCTTGGCGGTGCTGTTGTGCATTGTGCTGGGAGTATGCTTCCTGACGAATCCAACTTCCACAAAGGAAACTTTACGTCTGGTCTCCACGGATGGTGATTGGATCACCTATGCGGTAGATACAGAAAGGGAATGCATCGTACATATAGAATTATGGCAGGAAGGAGCATGTGTGTTCCGGGACAGTTCTGTGCCCCTGTCCCAACTCTCCCAACTGATTTTGCATTTGCATGACAGCAACGCCGATGATGGTTCCAAACAATTCACGTTCCAGCTGGACACGAATATGCAAGCGGCTTCGCACCTTACTGCCTTCACGCTGGAGCAAGACCTCTTGGGCTGGAGTACCGTGGTATGGAATGGGGATGAGATTGTTCCTCTTGCTTCAAAGAAAAATGTGGTACTTCTTGGAAGATTCTTTGACGTGTACTACGGCAGTGTTCGCTCCTATGGAAGCTGTCGGGCACTGACGGAGAATCCCGCTCTGTATCAAACCGCCCCCTGTGCGCTTGTGATATGGATGGAGGTTTTGTAATTCTCAGTACTTGATTTCTTTCCATAGCTTTTATATAATCAAGAAAAAAGAGGTGCAAGATATAATGGACAAAAAGACAGGCTGTCTGCTTTGCGGCAAGCCGCTGATATATTTTCAGAAACCGAAGAAGCTAACCTGCGTACGGTGCGGCAAGGAGTTTTCCGCCCGCTGCAGTTGTGAAGACGGACATTATATCTGCGATAGCTGTCATCTGAAGGAGGGCGTGGAGCGGTGTCTTTCCTATTGCATGGACTGCTCCGAGGCTGACCCCATCGCCATTTTGGAGGGCATGATGGCCGACCCCTTTGTGCACATGCACGGACCGGAGCATCATGTTCTGGTGGGCATGGCTTTGATTACCGCCTGCCGCAAGGCGGGGCTGGATTTTGATTTAAAGAGTGCGCTCCTACAAATGAAGACCCGAGGTGAAAGCTACCCCGGCGGCTCCTGCGGCTTCTGGGGCTGCTGCGGAGCGGCGGTCAGCGCCGGCATGGCCATGAGTATTTTGACTATGGCCTCCCCTCTGTCCGTTCAGCCTTGGCACCAGAGCAATGAAATGACGGCTCGCTGTCTTTCGGCCATTGCGCCCTTAGGCGGCCCCCGCTGCTGCAAGCGCAACAGCTACACCGCCATTCTGACTGCCGTGCCCTATCTCAATGAAACGCTGGGGCTGTCCATCCCCCTTTTAGAGCAGGTGCAGTGTGAATACTCCCCCGAAAACAGAGAGTGCCGCCGCATAAGCTGTCCCTACTATAAAAAAGAAGGCTGTTCTCAGCCCTCATAGGTTTCCTGAATCAATTTCAGTATCCCTTCGTCCGCCGGACAGAAGGGATATTTTTCTATTTCCGCCGGGGTAATGAACCGAATGTCCGCATGCTCCAGCTTCTTAGGGGTGCCGGAAAGGATACTGCAGTGAAACAGGCTCAAATCCACGGTGATGTCCGGATACGCATGGACGACGCTGGTAAACAAATCGCCTACTTCCACCTCAACCCCCAGTTCTTCCATGCATTCCCGTTTCAACGCCTGCGGCTTGGTCTCTCCCTTTTCCACCTTTCCGCCCACAAACTCCCAAAGAAGCCCCCTCGCCTTGTGGGGCGGCCTCTGGCAAATCATAAACCGATCCCCTTCCCAAATCAGCGCCGCAACTACTTCTACCATCTTTCCTCACCTTTCTCTGCCAATCAGCATGCTCTTTCTTACCTTTGCATTTTATCTTAGATGAATGCGTTTGTCCATAAGGTTTTCAATGCTGAATCTTAATCTTGCGAGCACGCAAAAGAGCTTATGGAGAAGCATCCCACCATTCATGTCAAAGTTTTTCACTATTTGCCTCCGTTTTTTGCATCCTGTCTCAATGGCTCTTCCGTTATGCGAATTGCACA
>CAZPCH010000170.1:0-4002 GCA_964585055.1 uncultured Christensenella sp.
AAACGGTATCGGCCGTCAGATATACAATGTTCTTGCCAGCATCGGCAATCTCTGCACGGTTGGTAAAATGAATATCGCCGGGATTGTAGATATCCCAGTCATTTTCATCGGTACTGGACGAATCCTTTCCGCTCTTCAGAACCCAAATTTTCTTAAGCACATAGCTCTCATTGTCCAGCAGTTTATCAATATAAGAAGGATTGGGAGCTTTGATGTATTCGTACACGTTATCCGTGTACATTTGTGTCAGCACCAACTCCGTAGCCACTCTGTACAAATCGGTAGCATTACCGTTGTTTTGATCTGTTTTACTGCCGGTCTTTTCCAGATACAACAGCTTTGTGGGATTTCCTCCGCCATTTGAAGGCAGTTTCTTCCCCGTAGTGTCGATTACGGTCAAGGTCTTTTCTCCGCTGTCGGCAAAGCGGGGGATATTGGCATAATACTGAACTTTATAGGTAGGATTGGCGGTTGTGGAGGCAAGGAGGGCCAATTCGCCGTTCTGAAGGGCCATGGTCAGGGCGGGAATCTCTTCGCCCAGAGGAGCCAGCACGCTTTCGCCTTCGGAAACGCCGTCCCCAGAGCCTTCCAGAGCGGTGACAATGATGCCCTTATCCTCAGCAGACGCCTCCTCTTCCCCATTGAGGGCAAGCAGTTCCACCATGGCATTGGTGACGTCCATGTTCACCTGCACGGTGGCCGTCAGCCGATAGGCATCCTCCTCCAAGGGTGCATCGTTTACGGAGAGGTACACCCGCCGCAAAAGCAGAGCGGCGCCTTCCTCTGGAGACAGGGTCTGGGCAAAGTCTGCATAGCGCAAACAAGCCTCTTCCTCTTCAAGAGGCGCAACGGTGAGCACCGCGCCTTCGGGCAAAGGCTCACGGCTATAGGCAGTGACGGACATGGACAGCTCCCCGTCCTCATAGGCAAAGACGGTTTGGTTGCCCAGGAAGCAAAGCTCCCCATGGATGTGCTCAACAAGACCGCAGAGGCATTCCCCGTCCTCCCCATAGCAATCTTCCCTATGGGTATGGGCACTGAGGCCGCAGGCGGGAGTCTCCGTCTTGAGAAGATGGGTAACGGAAGCCGTACGGTCTTCGTAAGATACAATGGTATCGGCCTGACCGCTAAGGCCGTTGGCAAAGGCGGAATAAACCTCGCCCTCAGGGAAGGTTAGGCGCACGATGGCGGATTCAGCCTTTTGGATGACAAGATATTGGAGGCCGTTTTCCCCCGTTTGCAGGGAAACTTCACCCAGAGAAGACGCCCAGACGGCACCGGGCTCCGCCGTGTCCTCCAGCCTCCAGTCAAAGAGACCATTGGTGGCGGGAAGGTTGACAAGCATGGGGAAATCCACGGAAGATTCTTCCACGGGAGCTTCCAAGGGAGACGCCTGTTCCAAGGGGGCAGAAGGGTCTTCCGCAGACAAGGGCTCCGCCTCATTCGCCGCATCAGGCTCATCTGTCGCTTCGGGAACAGCATCCTGCTCCTGCTGAGGTGCGGAATAAACTTCTTCCCCATCCGCAGGGGTTTCTTCTGCGTTTTCGTCTGCGGAAGGAAGGACATTTTCTTCCGTTACAGGGGCAATGGGGGCTGTGGATTCGGCAGGAGCCGCCTTGGCGGGGCGGATTGCAGACACACGGAAATAGACCGTTTCCCCTGCAAGGGCATAAGCGTCGAAACGGCCGTGGGCAGTATCATTTTCGTCGGAAACTATAGAGATTTCGGGAAGAACGGGTGCGGGCGTCGAAGCAGGCTCCGTCGTGGGCACGGGTTCTTCTATAGCGGGAGTAGGCTCTGCAGTGGCTTCTTCGGTGGGAAGAGGGGTATCCTCTGCCCCGTCCTCGAAAGGTGCAGGGGTAGGCTCCGGCTGAGAAGATGCTTCCGGTTCTTCGGAAGAAGGCACGGAAGACTCGGCAGGTTCAGAAGGTTCCAAAGAAGCGTCTGCGGAGGGCTCCACAGAGGGTTCTACGGAAGGCTCAACGGAAGGTTCTGCAGTGGGTTCGGAGGCAAAGCGCTCCATGATCTCCGCCATGGAAGCAAAGCCCAAGATATCCCCATCGTCCAAGGTATAGGAAGCCTTGGCCACCTGATTGCCGCGGTTGCCCTCAATGGTGGTTATATTGGAGCCGCTGACTCCCGTCACAATGCCGACGTGACCGGGGATGGCCTCCCCTGCCCGCTGGAAAAAGACAATGTCCCCGGGCTGGGGCCCATAGCCTTCCGAAGCCTTATGGAATACGCCGACGGCGGTCAGGTTGTTCACCATGCGCATACAGCTCATTTCGTGGAGCATAGCATCCTGAGGCACCCCTGCATATTGACTGCAGAAGGAAACAAACATGGCGCACCACTCCCCATAGGGATTGCCGTACCAGTCGCCGTAGCGGGTGTAGCCCTTCTTGGAGCCGTCTTCCGCCAAGGTATAGTTCCTTGTGCTTTCGGCATAGCCAAGCTGGCTTTGGGCAATGGCCACGATGTCCTGCGCCCAGTCGCCGGTGAGGGTCTTAGGCAGAGTGCGCTCCCAGCGGGAACGGGATTCCTTATCGGCATCGGGGTCGGAATAGCAAAGCAGGCTGTGAGTATGCTCTTCCTGCTCGCAAATCAAAAGGTATTCAAAGCATTCTTCGCCGTGGACATGAGGTTCAAGATTCTCCTCCACGGTGCAGACAAGAACGGACTCCTCCGTATAGCACGTTTCATCATGAGTATGCTGAGGCGCTTCCTCCATCCCTCAAAGAAGCACATCGGGATTCTCTCCATCAAAGCACTCTCCGGACTAGGTGTGGCCTTCCTGTTCCTGCAAGCCGCACGACAAAACGGACTGCATCTGACGGCATTCTTCCGAATGCACATGAGGTGCAATCCCTTCTTCCAAGGTGCAGACAGGGTGCTGCTCGCAACACTCCTCCCCGTGGATATGCTCCTGCAAGCCGCAGAAAACATCCTCCTCCAGGGTGATGGCCGGCAGAATCAAAGCGTAGACCGTGCAGAACACGACAACACAGGCAGCCCCAAAGACTACCCTCTGCCACGCATGGCGCCGTATTCTGTTTTTACGGAAAGCCTCCGCTTTCTGGGAAATCTTCAATTTCCCGTTCCTCCCTTATCCTTTCCTTTTCTATCACTGAATCAGCCCAAAGGTCTCAAAGGGCCAGACTCGAAACACTATCTTACCTACAATCTGTTCCTCTGCCACACAGCCAACCGCCGTATTGCGGCTGTCCACGGAGGTGGACCGATGATCCCCCATGACGAAGTAGCGGCCGTCCGGCACCTGATAGGGAAGCTCAATATTGCATTCCCCAAAGGCTTTCTCCGTAAGGTAGGGTTCTTCCAACAGAACGCCGTCCACATACACGCTGCCTTCTTCGTCTATATTCACCCAGCTTCCGGGCCCGGCAATGAGCCGCTTGACCAGAATCTTGTTATTATAATAGAAGGCCAGGATGTCTCCCCGCTCAAAGCCGCCGCCCTTGAGAGACACCACAATGTCCCCCTCGGTGACCGTAGGCGTCATGGAGCTGCCGTAAATCTGCAGGATGGGCATAAGCAGTGTGGCTACCAGCACGGCGGCGGCGGCTACCACCACCAGGGTGTACAGGGTGCTGCGCAAAGCACGGCCGTAACTGCGGCGGTAGGTTTCCCGCTTATACTCCGCTTCCAACTGAGCCGTAGTAGGCCGCTCAAAAGCGGGTTTGGACTTTTTCATGCCCGATTCTCCCGATTCCCGCCCAGAAGCAAGGCTTTGAGGGCTTCGTGCTGGGCCAGCACGGCTTCAATCTTGGCGCGGGATTCCTGCCAGTAGTTTTCGGCTTCGGCCTTGGATTCTGCGCAGGCGGTTTCGGCGTCTTTCAGCATCTGCCGGCACCTCTGTTCCGTCTCCGCTTCCTTCTCCTGACAGCGGGCCTCCACACTTGCACTGCGCAGACGCACGTTTTCAAGATATTGATCCGCCGCCTTCTGGGCATTTTCGAAGACGCCGTGGATGCGCAAAGCAGC
>CAZPCH010000171.1:0-4000 GCA_964585055.1 uncultured Christensenella sp.
CGCTAATCGCCTCCTTGCAATGCTCATGCTGCACATGTATCTCATGGGGGCGCAGACCATCATTCAGCTCTTGTCCGTCCGAAAAACCCGCAAAGCGGCCGGCTGGCTCACCGTCCTGTTTACCGCCATTCTGCTTATGTTCGGAGGATTTTTATTGGCCATGCTGGGTCTGATTGCCTCCCTGCGCAAACCCGTTATCAGAAAGGAACAGCCATGAAGAATTATCGTCCCGCTCTGCTGTATACCGGCAGTATCCTGCTTCTTTCCACGGCGGCGGCTCTGTACAAAAACTGGGTGCTGGGCTGTATTGTAGCCGGAATCTCCCTGATTCTCATCGGCGGGTTGCTTCTGTTTTTCAGCCACATTGCCCACAAACAGCAACGGCTTATGGATCAGGTCTTTGCCGACAACGGCACCGCCTCCGCCCAGTTGATTGCCCGTATCGGCATTCCTTTGCTTCTGTGCGACATGAGCGGACGGATTGTATGGCGGAACGAAGCCATGGGAAAGATTTATCCCTCCGATACTCTGAAGGAAGCCCTCCCCGCCTTTAACCCGGCACAGCCCTCCGTACAGCAGATTGTATGGCAGGGCAGCAGCTATCAGGTTATGAACATGGCCATCAACCGTCCCAAGGCCAGGCGGAAACTGCTTCTGCAGTTCTGGCTGGACAGAACCGAAGCGGCCCATTATCAGCGCCTGTATACGGAACAGCTTCCCTGCGTCATGCTGGTTTATGTGGATAACTATGAGGATATGGCCGGAGACCGGCAGTTCCGAGGCACCGCCGTACTGGCGGAAGTGGAAAAGCTCATTTCCGATACCATCCGCCAGGCGGAAGGCGCTTATTGCCGCTATGAAAACGGGCGTTTCCTGTGCTTCCTGGAGGCGCAGGCCGTCAAAAAGCTGGAGAGCGAAGGGTTTAAGCTCATGGAGCAGGCCCGCCGCATTGAAACGGGCACCGGTTCCAACGTTTCCCTTTCCATTGCAGTCGGCATGGCACAGCGGGTAGTGCAAAGCGAAGAAAGCGCCCGCTTGGCCATGGAGCTGGCACTGGGGCGGGGAGGCGACCAAACCGTAGTGCGGGAGGGCGCTGACTACCGCTTCTACGGCGGCCGCAAACAGCAGGATGCCAAGCAGTCCCGAGTAAAGATGCGCTTGTTCGCCAAAGCCCTGCGGCAGCTCTTTGAAAACAACGGGGATGTGTTCATTATGGGACACAAAAACGGGGACATGGACTGTTTGGGCGCCGCTTTGGGCATTGCCACCTGTGCAGAACACGCAGGCTCCCGCTCCTTCATCGTGCTCAACGGCGGAAATCCCTCCATTGAAGAGCATTTGAATGAGATGCGCCGCTCGGGGCTCTACAGTAAAATCGTGGTTACGGAAGAACAGGCCAAGGAGATGTTCCGAGACAATTCCGTGCTGGTGGTGGTGGACACCCAGCGCTCCAACATTGTGGAAGCCCCTTCCCTGCTGGACTTGGCGGAGCATTTGGTCATCATCGACCATCATCGCCGCAGTGCGGACTCCATCGAAAATCCCACCCTGCACTATCTGGAAAGCCGCTCCTCCTCCACCTGCGAAATGGTTACGGAGGTTCTCCAGTACTTTGCCGAGGGCGTGCGCCCCAACGCCTTTGTATGCAGCACCCTGCTGGCGGGCATCAGTTTGGATACCAAGCAATTTGCCTTCAACGTAGGCAGCCGCACCTTTGAGGCCGCAGGCTTCCTCCGCAAAAACGGAGCGGACCTCTCGGCCGTCAGCTCCATCTTCCAGAACGATTTTGACCGGTTCGTAGCCGTCAGCAAGGTGGTGCAAGGAGCCGCCATTGACGAAAGAGGCATTGCCATTGCCTGCTGTCCCGAGGACGGAGATTTCAACAAACTCACCTGCGCCCAGGCCGCAGACGAACTGCTGACCATTCGGGGAGTCAAAGCCTCCTTCGTGCTGGGCAGATGCGACGGGGAAATATCCATATCCGGCCGCAGTGTAGGCAGTGTCAACGTGCAGCTCATTCTGGAACGTTTGGGCGGCGGCGGACATTTGACCATGGCCGGGGCTCAGTTAAAGGGCGTCACCATGGAGGAAGCGGTGGGCACGCTGAAAGAGAGTGTAAACGAGCAGTTCCGCCGGGACAGCGAAATCAACAAATAAGTTTTTCCTACAAGATATATGAAGGAGGTACCTTACTATGAAGGTCGTATTGGAACAGGATGTTAAAGGAACGGGCAAAAAGGGCGAAGTGGTCAACGTATCCGACGGATATGCACGCAACTTCCTTCTCCCCAGAAAGCTGGCTTCCCCTGCGGATAAAGCCGCTCTCAACGCCATGAATATTCAAAAGAGCGCCGCCCAGCACCGCCGCTTCACGGCCGGGAATCAGGCTCGGGAAGACGCAAAGGTCATTGAAAAGCTCACCGTAACTCTGAAGGTAAAGATGGGTGAAAACGGCAAGATGTTCGGCTCCGTCTCCGGCAAAGAGATTGCCGCCGCACTGAAGGAACAGCACGGCATGGAAGTGGACAAGAAGAAGATTGCCATCGATCAGATTCGCTCCACAGGTGAATATACTGCCAAAATTTCTCTGTTCGAGGATGTGAAAGCCAATCTGAGAGTGGTTGTCACCGAAGCCTAACGGGTTGCCCCTAAATCATGGAAGAGAGAGAAAACCAGAATCTCATACAGCCCAACAGCATGGATGCCGAGCGCTCGGTTCTTGGCTCCATGCTTTTGGAGAGCAATGCTTTGGAGCAAATGCTGGAGCAGCTTCGGGCGGAGGATTTTTACAGCAATGCCCACCAGCGCATTTTTGAAAGCATGGCCCGTGTGCGCCTGCTGGGAAATGCGGTAGATTTGATTACCCTTGCGGAGGATTTGCAGCGGCACGGGCAGTTGGAAGCCGTAGGCGGCACCGTCTATTTGACGGAGCTCATGGAGTTTGTCCCCACCGCCGCCAACGTGGGCTATTATGCCAAAATCGTGGAGGAAAAGAGCGTCCAAAGAAGCCTCATTCGGGCGGGGCGCGACATGATCCAAGACGGTATGGATACAGAAAAGGACGTGGAGGAATCCCTCAATGCGGCAGAAAAGCGCATTTACGATATTTCCATGCGCAAGACCGACGATTCTCTGGCTCCCCTCAGCGAGATTGTGCCCAACGCTATTGCGGAAATCGGCGACCTCATTGCCCGCCACGGAGAAATTACCGGTGTACCCACGGGTTTTCGGGATTTGGACAGAGTCACCAACGGTCTGCAGAAGTCCGATTTGATTATCATCGCCGCCCGTCCGGCCATGGGAAAAAGCTCCTTTGCCATGAACATTGCCCAGTATGCCGCCGTACACGCAGGACGCAGTGTGGTATACTTTAGTCTGGAGATGAGCAAGGAGCAGTTGGTCATGCGTATGCTCTGCACGGAAGCCCGTGTGGAATCCCAAAAGATTAAGGAAGGCACCTTGACCGATGAGGAAATGGAGGCCCTGCTGGGCGTCACCGATGTACTGCAGAAGGGCAAGCTGTATATCGACGATTCCGGCGGATCCAACGTGGCCACCATTCGCTCCAAATGCCGCCGCCTGCAGGCACAGCATGGTCTCGATATGATTATCGTGGACTATATGCAGTTAATGAACGGCACAGGCAATTCCGCCGCCCGCAAGAATGACAACCGTCAGCAGGAGGTAGCGGACATGACCAGAGCCATGAAGCTCTTGGCCAGAGAGCTGGATGTCCCCATCCTCCTTCTCTCTCAGCTAAACCGAGGCCCTGAGCAGCGTGCCGACCACACCCCCATGATTGCCGACTTGCGTGAAAGCGGCTCCATTGAGCAGGATGCGGATATGGTCATCCTCCTTTACCGTCCCCAGGTCTATGATGAGACCTTGGACAATACCTCTCAGGTCATCATCGCCAAGCATCGCCACGGCCCCACCGGCACGGTGGAGCTTGCCTGGCAGGGACAGTTCACCAAGTTTGAGGATATTCACAGAGAGTAAT
>CAZPCH010000172.1:0-3986 GCA_964585055.1 uncultured Christensenella sp.
TATGTATACGTGGCCAAGGTCTGCATGGGTGCCGATCCCGCTCAGCTGCTGAAGGCGGTCAACGAGGCCGAGGCCTATCATGGTCCCTCCCTGATCATCGCCTACGCTCCCTGCATCAACCACACCATCAACATGAGCCACTCCCAGCTTGAGGCCAAGAAGGCCGTGGAAGCCGGTTATTGGCCTCTGTATCGGTACAACCCCGATCTGGCTGACCAGGGCAAGAACCCCTTCACTCTGGATTCCAAGGATCCCAAGTCCTCCTTCCAGGACTTCATCATGGGTGAAGGCCGCTACTCCGCTCTGAAGAAGCAGTTCCCCGAAGTGGCCGACCAGCTCTTCGACAAGGCCGAAAAGGAAGCCATGGAGAAGATCGACTACTATAAGAAGCTCAACAGCATGGAGTAACATCTTCAAGTATACGAGACAAAAGCCGCCCTTCGGGGCGGCTTTTTCCTTTTGGCGGGGGGCGGGGGCCGGGTTGCCTGCGGCAACCCTTTGGGCTTCGCCCAAAGGGAACGGCGGAGCCGTTCAGGCCCCCGCCCCCGCCGCCCCGCTCCCAAAAGCCCTATGCGGCGGGAACATTCCCCGAAACGGGAGCAAAATCTGCCCAAAATAAAGGAAAAAGCCCTTCTCCGTCGTATAAGTTACCCATACGGCCAAAAGTTTTTCGTATGGGAAAGGAGTTTTACGGGCATGGAAGAACCGACCATCCGTCAGCGGCAGGAGGAGCTGGAGAAGCAGACCCTCTCCCCCTATGCCACCCTTGCGGTGCATTCTAAAGGCAGGGAAAAGCCCATGGAGCCCTGCCCCCTGCGCACCTGCTTTGTGCGGGACAGGGACAGAATCCTCCACTGCAAGTCCTTCCGCCGCCTGAAGCACAAGACCCAGGTGTTTCTGGCGCCCCGAGGGGATCACTACCGCACCCGCCTGACCCATACTCTGGAGGTCTCCCAGATTGCCCGCACCATAGCCCGCTCCCTGCGCCTTAATGAGGATTTAACCGAGGCCATGGCCTTGGGGCACGACTTGGGGCACACCCCCTTCGGCCACGCCGGGGAGGCAGTGCTCAACGCTCTGGTGCCCGGGGGCTTTGTCCATAGCCAGCAGAGCCTGCGGGTGGTGGACAAGCTGGAAAAGGACGGCCGGGGGCTGAACTTAACCTGGGAGGTGCGGGACGGCATTCTCAACCACTCCCGCAAGGGGCATCCCGGCACCGCCGAGGGGCGGGTGCTGTCTTTGTCCGATCAGATTGCCTATGTGAACCACGACATCGACGATGCCGTGCGGGCCGGGGTCTTAAAGCAGGAGGAGATTCCCCTGTCCTGCCAAAAGTTTTTCGGCACCACCCCCTCCCGCCGTATCAACAGCATGATTCAGGACATTGTCCAGGGCTGCGTCCACACGGATCAAATCGACTTTTCCCCTGCCGCGCGGGAAAAGTTTGAGGAGCTGAGGAGCTTTATGTTCTCCGCCGTGTACTTTAACCCCATTGCCAAGGGGGAGGAGGACAAGGCCAAGTACGTGGTGGAGCAGTTGTACCGCTACTATCTGCACCACATTGAGCTTCTGCCGGAGGAGTTCCTTTTGTATCGGGAGGAGGACGGAGACGAGCGCATCGCCGCCGACTACATTGCCTGCATGACGGATACCTACGCCATCGCCGATTATCAGCGGCTTTTTGTGCCCAAGGCGTGGAATTAGGGGGCATTCCCGGCGAAAAATAAAGGATTTTTGAGAAATTTGTCGTATTTACTCTGAGTCGGAAAAAACGGGAAGAATATACAACGGCAAGCAAAGACTAAAGAAGAAGGACAGACCTTTTGGCGTTTCCCACCCAGTGGCTGGACGAGCTGCTTTCCAAAAACGATATTACGGATGTGATTTCCTCCTATGTGGAGCTGAAACCCAAGGGACGCAAACTCTGGGGGCTTTGTCCCCTGCACGGAGAAAAGACGCCCTCTTTTTCCGTGTCTCCGGATAAGCAGCTGTTCTACTGCTTCGGCTGTCATGCCGGGGGCTCGGTCATCCAGTTCGTCATGAGCATGGAGCATTTAAGCTACGGGGAGGCCGTGCGCTTTTTGGCGGAGCGGGCCCATATGGCCATGCCCGAGGAGGAGAACGACGCCGAGCTGCAGAAAAAGCGTGCCTATCGCCGCCGCCTGCAGGAGGCCAACCGTCTGGCCGCCCGCTACTTTTGCTTGGAGCTTTTGGGCGAGCGGGGGGAGCTTGGCAGAGCCTACGCACAAAAGCGGGGACTGAATAAGGAAATATTGCTCCGCTTCGGCATCGGCTACGCCCCTGAGGGCTGGGACAACCTGAAGAACCATCTCATGCAGCAGGGGTACACCCAGAAGGAGCTGGAGGACGCAGGCTTGCTGGCGGTGAATCGGGAGAAGGGACGCTCCTACGATGCCTACCGCAACCGGCTCATCTTCCCCATTCAGGGCATTGACGGACAGGTGCTGGGCTTTGGGGGCCGAGTGCTGGACGATTCCAAGCCCAAGTATATCAACACCGGGGACACGCCCCTATATAATAAGCGGAACAACCTCTACGGGCTTCACCTTCTGAAGGGGGAGAAGCTCAGCGACATCGTCATGGTGGAGGGGTACATGGACGTCATCGGCCTGTATAAGACCGGGGTGCGCAACGCCGTAGCCAGTCTGGGCACGGCCCTCACCGTCCAGCAGGCACGGCTTTTGAAGCGGTACGTCCAGCAGGTATACATTGCCTACGACGGGGACTCCGCCGGGCAGAACGCCACCGTGCGGGGACTGGACATCCTTTCCGCCGAGGGGCTCAGCGTGCGGGTCATCGTCTTCCCCGACGATTTGGATCCCGACGAGTATGCGGCCAAGTACGGACGGGAAGGTTTTGAGGACTTAAAGCGCCGTGCTTTGACCCTCAGCGAATTTAAGCTGGAGACTTTGAGCCGAGGGGTGGACTTGGGGGACGAAAACCAGCGGGAAAAGTACGCCATGAACGCCTGCGCCTACATCGCCACCCTTCAGCCCTTGGAGCAGGAGCGGTACTACAAGCAGGTGGCGGAGAAAACGGGATACCCCGTAGCCGCCCTGAAGGCTCAGGGAGGCAGAGGGGAGAAGCTCCCCGTCCTCGCTTCTCAGAAGGGGAGTCTGGGCAACGGACGCCGCCGTTCCCGAGAGGAGGAAAGCGCCCGGGACATGCTGGAGAGAACCCTGCTCCAGTGCGCCTTAAAGGACGGAGCCGCCTGGTACAGGTTCCAACGGGAGGATGCGGCGGAACTGCTGGAGAACGCAGCCTATCGGGATTTGTTTTTGGCCATGGGGCAGCCGGGGTTTTCTCTGGCGGCCTACATCGGCGGACGGGAACAGCAGGAGGCCGAAAAGCTGTCCATGCTGTTAAAGGAGGACAACGCCATCACCAACCCCATGGAAGGGGGGCTGGATTGCATACGGCGGCTGAAGAAGAAAAACGGAGAAGAGGAGCTTCTCTGCCTGCAGAACAGGCTGAAGGAGGAGGGACTGTCTTCCGAGGAGAAGAAGGAACTGCTGAAGCAGATTGCCGCCCTGATACGGGCCAACAAGTAAAAAACGAAAGAGAACCGATGAAATACAGAAGGAGAGCATCATGAGCGAAGCAAAGGCAAAGATTGCAACCAAGGAGCAGAAGGAACAGCAAAAGGAACAGCAGAAAAGCAAGGTGCAGGAGCTGCTGGAACTGGGCAAGCAAAAGGGAGTCTTGAGCTACAAGACCATTATGGAGACTCTGCAGGAGGAGGACCTGGATCAAGAGCAGATTGAGAAGGTCTATGAGTCTCTGGAAGAGATGAACATCGACGTGGTGGAAGATGTAGCCGTCCCCGAAGATATCAACGAGGAAATCGCCGAAGTGGAAGCGGTGCTTTCCGTCACCGAGGGCATCAACATCGACGACCCCGTGCGCATGTACCTGAAGGAGATCGGCAAGGTGCCCCTGCTCACGGCGCAGGAAGAGGTGGACAT
>CAZPCH010000173.1:0-3946 GCA_964585055.1 uncultured Christensenella sp.
AAACATCTACCGTCTGCGGGGGGAAGGCGTGCCCGTGCTGAAGGCGGCCATTGTAGGCGCCAAGCATGTAACGGGGGCCATCATCGCCTCCACCCTGACCACCATCTGCGTCTTTGTTCCCATCCTCTTTGTGCAGGGACTGACCAGAAAGATCTTCATGGACATGGTGCTGACCATCACCTACTCTCTGCTGGCCTCTCTGGTGGTGGCGCTGACGGTGGTGCCCGCCTCTGTCCGTGCTTTGCTGAAAAAGCCTGTTAAGCCTACGGGCAAAGCCGGCCGAGCCATGCTTCACGGCTTTGAAACGGCACTGCGCTGGTGTTTGTCCCGCCGGGCTCTGTGCTTGATTCTGGCGGTAGTTATTCTGGCGGTCTCCGCTTGGCTGTGCCTGCGTCAGGGCTTTATCTACTTCCCCGAAAGCGGCGGCAACCAGCTTTCCGTCTCCGTGACCATGCTGGATGAGGACATTACCTTTGAGGAAGCCTGCGCCCTGTCCGACGAGATGCTGGCGGCCATAGAAGGGGTGGAAGGCCTTAGCGACATCGGCGGCATGCTGGGCGGCAGCATTCTCAGCGCCATCGGTCTGGGCGGCGGCTCTGAGGACGCCGGCTCCTTGACCATCTACGCCGTGCTGGATGAAACCCGCAATATCAGCGCCGTAGCCGAGGATGTGCGCAAGGTCCTTGCTCCCTTCTCCGACCGGGCGGAATGCTCCGTTTCCGGCATGGCGGGCATGGACAGCGCCATGCTCACCGGGGAGGGGATTACGGTAAATATCTTCTCCAACGACCTTGACAAGCTGACGGAGTCCGCCGCCCTGGTGGCCGAAGCCCTGCAAAAGGTGGAAGGACTCATTGACATTGACGACGGCTCCGAGGAGCTGACCCCTGCTTTACGCATTAGCGTAGACAAGGAAAAGGCCATGGAGAATAATCTCACCGTGGCGCAGGTGTACCTGTCTGTGGCCGCCGCTTTGAGCGGGGAGCAGACCGCCGCCTCCATTGAGATCGACGGCACTTCCCTGTCTACCACCATCATTGCCGACAGTAGCGTACCCGACTCCATTGAGGCGCTGGAAGCGCTGACCGTGACCTCCACCAGCCGCACGGGGGAGGAGACGGAGGTGCCTTTGAAGGACATCGCCACCTTCTCCGAAGCCCAGGCGCCCTCCTCCATTGCCCGTATGGATCAGAATAGATACATCTCCGTCACCGCCGGCGTGGACGATGACCACAACGTTACCCTGGTCAACACGGAGGTGGAAAAGGTGCTCAAGGGCATAAGCCTTCCCGCCGGATGCACCGCCAAGCTGGAAGGACAGGGCACCACCATCATGAGCGCCATGGAGGACTTGACCTGGATGCTCCTGCTGGGCATTCTCATTATCTACCTCATCATGGTCGCCCAGTTCCAGAGCCTGCTTAGCCCCTTCATCGTCATGGGCACCGTGCCTCTGGCCTTTGCAGGCGCCTTCATCGGCCTGCTTATCGGCGGCTTTGAGGTGAGCATTGTGGCTATGGTGGGTCTTATCATGCTCATGGGCATCGTGGTCAACAACGGCATCGTGCTGGTGGACTGCATGAACCAGCTTCGGGAAGAGGGCATGGAGAAGAAGGAGGCCATTGTACAGGCCGCTTCCATGCGTATCCGCCCCGTGCTCATGACCGCTTTGACCACCATTCTGGGCTTGCTGCCTCTGGCCGCAGGCGTGGGCATGGGTGCCGAAATCATCCAGCCCGTGGCCGTGGTGTGCATCGGCGGTCTGTCCTATGCCACCCTGACCACCCTGTTCATCATCCCCATCCTCTATGACATCATGGGACGCAGAGCCGTAAAGCTGGCCGTAGAGGGGAAGGAAGCGGAAGCCGCTTTGAAAGAGGACGAAGAGCCTGAGGAAGACGGCGAAGACGAATAAAGCAGCCAACCCAAACTCCCGTAGGAAATCCTGCGGGAGTTTTTTGCGGGAAGGAAGGTTTTTTTTGAAAACAGAGGGGCGGCGCATTGAAAGCGGGCGCAGAATGCTATATAATAAAATAGTTAGCAAGAATTTACCGGAGGTACGAAGACATGCGCATACTGGCGGTGATCGATATGCAGAAGGACTTTATTGACGGTGCTTTGGGCACGGCGGAAGCTGAGGCCATTGTGCCGGCGGTGCGGGAGCGGATAGAAGCGTACCGCAAGGCCGGGGACTTGGTGCTGTTCACCCGGGACACCCACAAGGAAAACTACCTGTCCACCCGGGAGGGGCAGAACCTGCCCGTGGTGCATTGCGTAGAGGGCACTCCCGGCTGGGAGATTGACCCCCGCCTGCCCGTAGAGGACAGTCCCGTGTTCAATAAGCCCACCTTCGGCTCCGTGGAGCTGGGAGAGTATGTGGCCGCCCTTGTGAAGGAGAATAAGGCGGAAAGCGTGGAACTGGTGGGGCTGTGTACGGATATCTGCGTGATTTCCAACGCCATGGTCATCCGTGCCTTTGCGCCGGAACTGCCCATTCAGGTAAACGGCGCATGCTGTGCAGGGGTTACGCCCAAGAGTCACGAGCAGGCTCTTGGCGCCATGGCCGCCTGTCAGGTGCAGATACTGTAAGGATATAAACGAAAGGAAAGAAGGGATTCCTATGGCATTTCATGTGGAAAAAGTCACCGAGGATTTGATAAAATGGGTGCAGGACTGGTTTAATGAAAACGGCCCCGGCTGCAACGCCGTGCTGGGGATTTCCGGCGGCAAGGACAGCTCCGTCACCGCCGCCCTGCTGGTGGCGGCCTTGGGGAAAGAGCGGGTCATCGGGGTGCTCATGCCCAACGGGGAGCAGAGCGACATCCACATGTCCCGCAAGCTGGTGGAGCATTTGGACATCCGCTCCTACACGGTGAACATCGGCAAGGCCTTTGACGCCACGGTGGAGGCCATGAGAGCCGCCGGTATCGAGCCCGGAAACCAGACCTTGGTGAACCTTGCCCCCCGACTGCGCATGGCCACGGTATATGCCGTGTCCCAGTCCCACAACGGCCGTGTGGCCAACACCTGCAATCTCTCCGAGGACTGGGTGGGCTACTCCACCCGCTACGGGGACAGCGTAGGGGACTTCTCCCCCTTAAGCCAACTGGTTGTGCGGGAGGTCAAGGCCGTGGGGCGGTATTTGGGACTGCCTGAGGACTTGGTGGAAAAGGTGCCCAGCGACGGCCTTTGCGGCAAAACCGACGAGGACAATCTGGGCTTTACCTATGCGGCCTTGGATAGATACATTCGGGAAGGGGTCTGCGAGGACGAGGAGGTTCGGGCGAAGATCGACAAAAAGCATGTGCAGAACCTCTTTAAGCTCCAGCTTATGCCCAGCTTCCCCTACACCCCCGAGAAAGAGTAAAAGGAATTTTGGAAGGAGACACAAGATGAAAAAGATTTTGGTTACCGGCGGCGCAGGGTACATCGGCTCCCATACCTGCATCGTGCTGTGCGAAAAGGGCTACGAGGTGGTCATTGCCGACAACTTCTGCAACAGCCACAAGGAGTGCGTCCGCCGCACCCGGGAGCTGGCAGGGAAGGATATCCCCCTGTATGAGCTGGACGTGCGGGACGAAGCCGCTTTGAGCGCCCTCTTTGAGAAGGAGCAGATTGACTGCGTCATCCACTTTGCAGGGCTCAAGGCTGTAGGCGAAAGCGTACAGCAGCCCTTGCGCTATTATGAAAACAATCTGGGCTCCACTTTGACTTTGCTGAAGGTCATGGAAAAGTACGGGGTGAAGAACCTGATTTTCTCCTCCTCCGCCACGGTATACCGGGGGGACGCCCCCGTGCCCTATAAGGAGGAAGGCACGCCTCTGGGCTGTTTGAACCCCTACGGCTGGACCAAGTACATGGGCGAGAGAATCATCACCGACTTTGCCGCCGCACACGAGGACTGGTCCGTGGTGCTGCTGCGGTACTTTAACCCCGTAGGCGCTCA
>CAZPCH010000174.1:0-3943 GCA_964585055.1 uncultured Christensenella sp.
TATGGAAGACAATGCATCCATCCAAGTTCATCCTCAAAAATGGCGGGAGACCTGCGACCCCTTTTCTTTCCCCTTTCAAAGATTTCAGCTTGGGGAGGTGCTGGGCTATCCCCATGCGGGGAACGATGTGTTTTATGTGCGGGGAGAATATGACGGCCGGAAGGTGCCGGCCTATTTAAAGGCGGCCAGAAGAAAGGACGCCGCCCTTAAAAGGGAGGCGGAGGTGCTGACCCAGCTTGACGGGGACATCTATCCCCGGGTGCTGGAAGCGGATTGGGAGCAGGGCACCTTTCTTTTAACTCAGGCCCTGCCGGGGCAGCGGCTGTCGGTGATTGCGGGGGAGAACGAGGACTTGCGCTCTTTAGCCTATATGGAAGCGTACGGAGAGGCCTTGGGGCGTCTCCATGCCCTGCCTGTGAAAACGGGTGTCCAGCAGGACAGAAAGTTTTACCACACCCCCTCTCAGGCTTTGCTGGAGAAGCTGGGACTAAAGGACTTGGAGCCTTTCTTTGCCCGCAAGCCTGAGGGCGGAAAGCAGGTCTTTTGCCACGGGGATTTTCATTACGCCAACGTGCTGTGGGAAGACCATGCCCTTAGCGCCGTACTGGACTTTGAACTTTCCGGCTACGGGGACAGGGACTTTGACATCGCCTGGGCCATCTTCCTGCGGCCGGGACAGAGGTTTTTGAAGACGGAAAAGGAGACGGAAGCCTTTTTGAACGGATATAAAAAGCAGGGGGACTGCTCCGCTGAGGCCGTCCGCTACTACATGGCTCAATGCTATGTATACTTTTTGGAGGCCTGCGGAGAGGATGAAGCTTACGCTGCATGGATTCGGCAGTGGCTGCGCACCCACTGTGAAAGGGGATAAAAGAAAATAAGGAAAGCAAGAGGCACGGGGCCGGAGAAGAGCGGTGTGCCTCTTTTTTGTTGGGAGGATAAAGCAGATTACGCCATGAAAAACGCAAATTTGTCCATGGTTCGGGGGTAAAGTCGCGGGTAAAATGAGTATGCGTAGAGGTATGAGTAGCATACTGCGCCATAGGAGGAATGTTATGCGTTTTTTGGGCACGGGCGCTGCGGACATGATTCCCAGCCCCTTCTGCGAATGCCCCGTTTGCCGGGATGCAAGGCGGGGAGGTCATACCCGTCTGCGCAGTCATTTTTTGCTGGATGCAGAGAATCTGATTGATTTCGGCCCCGATTTGGGGGCTTCCGCCATGAAGTACGGCCTCAGTTTGTCTTCCGTGCAAAACGTATTTATTACCCACACCCATGAGGATCATTTCGCTTTGTCCAACATGGATCTTCTTCGCATGGGCGGGAAGACCCGGTTGGATATGTACATGTCGGAAGCGGCCTTGGATGCCCTTTGCTATGCCCAGACCCATATGGGGCTTTTGTACCGAGACGCTTTTAAGGGCATAGAGGACGGACGGGTGCGCCTTCATGCCGTGAAGGCAGGAGAGCCTTTTATGGCAGGGGGCTATGAGGTGACGGCGGTGGACACCACCCATCACGCTTCCCCTAAGGAAACGGCGGTGAACTACCGCTTTGTCAAGGAAGGGCTGTCCCTGCTGTACGCCTGCGATACGGGTATGTATCTGCCCCGGTCTCTTGAAATTCTGCAGGGGAGCCAGCTGGATGTTTTGATTATGGAGGGAACATGGGGCGGCCGTCAGGATAAGCCCGCTTCCTCCCATCTGAATGCCTATGCTTTTTTGGAGCAGTTGGAAACCTTTAAAAAGTACGATATTATAAAAGAGGACACGGATATTTACTGCTCCCACATCAATCACCGCCATGACTGGAGCCATGAAACGTACCAGAAGTGGTTTAAAGAGCACACGACCTTTTCCGTTACCGTAGCCGAGGACGGCTTAACAATTTATCCCAAAGGAAGCATCAAGGAGGAAGCATGAACCAAAAATATACCGAGGCCATAGGCCGCTTTATGCACACCCTGGACAGACATGAGCTGACCTTGCACTCCATGCTGATTTGGTACAAGGGGGAACTTCTCTTTGAGCGGTACTGGGCGCCCTACACCCGGGAAAGACCCCACCGCATGTACTCCATCACCAAGACCTTTATTTCGGCGGGCATCGGCGCACTGCTGGGGGAGGGGAAAATCTCTCTGCAGGATCCGATTATACAATACTTCCCCGACAAGCTCCCCGACCCTGTGCCTAAAGAACTGCAGGAGATGACCATTGAAAACATGCTGCGCATGCAGACCTGCTTCTATGACATCGGCAACTGGTTCAAGCCCTGGGTAACGGACAGAACCGCTTACTATTTCCACTGCCCCGTCAGCAAGCCTGCCGGCACGGTGTTTGACTATGACAGCACGGGCTCTTATGTGCTGGGAGCGCTCATTGAGCGGCTTTCCGGCAAGCCCTTGCTGGAGTATTTGAAAGAGAAGTTTTTGAACCGCATCGGCGGATTTGAGCATGCGGAGATTCTGGAGACCCCCGACGGAACGGCTTGGGGAGACTCCGGCCTTCTGTGCACCTCCCGGGACCTTCTGCAATTTGCCAAGCTGGTCATGAACAAGGGCTGCTGGGAAGGAGAACAGCTTCTGCCCAGAGACTATATGGAAAACGCCGTAAAGCCTCTCGTCGACACCAACATTGAGTTTTATGTAAAATACAATACCAAGGGCTACGGATACAAGTTCTGGACTACGGAGCGCAATGGCTTCTCCATGAACGGTGCCTGCAATCAGCATGCCATCTGTGTGCCCGAGAAGGATTTCATCGTGGTGTGTACGGGGGACTGTGCGTCCAAGGACAGCCGAACCACCGACATCTACTTCCGTGCCGTCTTCGAGGATCTTTTGGACGGGCTGGAAGGCAGGGAGCAGGAAAGCTATCCTTTGCCCGGTGAGAACCTTGCCATAGAATCCCTGCGCATGGGGGAAAAGCAGTCTCCCATGGAGGCACGGCTTCAGGATGCGGTCTTTGCCTGCAAGGAGAACCCCATGGGCATTGAGCGCATGAGCCTGCACTTTGATGAAGAAAAGGTAGTTTTAAAATACAAAAACGCTCAGGGAGACAAGGAGCTTGCCTTCGGGCGAAAAGAAAACATCTTCCAAAAGTTCCCCCAGTTGGGCTACAGCGACCAGCGGGGCAACGTCCATGAGCTGACCGGCTTCATGTATGACTGCGCCTGCAGCTGCGCCTGGTGGGACGAGCAGACCCTGAAGCTCCGTGTGCAGCTTACGGACCGCTACTGCGGCCAGCTTCACGTGACCATGGTCTTTAGAGACGAGAACACCATGGGCCTGCGCATGTTCAAAAAAGCCGAAGACTGCCTCAGGGAGTATGAGGGTGTTCTCGGCGCTTACAGAATCTAAAGGAGAGATTGTCAGCATGCTGTTTCCTCAGAACACAAGCACCCGCCTCTGCCTGTCCTTGGACGGCTTGTGGAACTTTGCCCTGATTCCCTACGGCACAAACTACGATGCCGCAACGCCCCTGCAAGGGGGACGGCCTATGCCCGTTCCCAGCGCCTACAACGATATTTACGAGGGGCGGGAGATTCGGGACCACGTAGGCGAAGTGGTCTACGAGCGGCAGGTGGACAGGCCCCCCCATGCACAGGGGCAAAGGCTTTGTTTGCACTTTGGAAGTGTGACCCACAAGTGCCGGGTGTACTGGAACGGTGCCTGTATAGGCGGCCACGAAGGGGGATTTTTGCCCTTTGAGCTGGATGTAACGGAGGCGTTTTTGCCCGGAAGCAACCGCTTGACCGTGGTGGCGGACAACGTGGTGGATCATAGCACCTTACCCTGCGGCACCTTGGAGAAAAGGCAGTACCCGGGCTTACCGGAGGCGGTAAAGAACTTCCCCAACTTCGATTACTTCAACTACAGCGGCATCATGCGCCCCGTAGTGCTGTGCATTTTGCCCGAAACCCATGTGGAAGCCGTGGAAGTCCA
>CAZPCH010000175.1:0-1226 GCA_964585055.1 uncultured Christensenella sp.
ATTTTAAAATGCATGGAACAGGTTTGCCCTGCTCCATGCATACTTTGACGCTTTTTAATTATGGGAAATGCTTATTGCCCGTAGCGGTTCTGGTTGCCGGGGATGGAATATCCCTTATGCTCATAAATCTTTATCCAGTCCTTGATTTTGGCAATAAACTCCTCGTTGCTGGTAGTCTTTTCGAGCATGGGGATAATCTGCTCCGTTACATCCGTAGCCGCACCGCCGGCCATGAACTTGCGCAGCATGTAGACCCCCTCCAGTTCTTTGGGCGACAAGAGCAAGTCATCCCGACGGGTACCGGACTTATAGATATCGATAGCGGGGAAGATTCGTTTCTCGGACAGCTTTCTGTCCAAATGAATCTCCATATTGCCCGTGCCCTTAAATTCCTCATAGACGATATCGTCCATGCGGCTGCCGGTTTCCACCAAGGCCGTGGCAATTACGGTCAAGCTTCCGCCGCCCTCAATGTTTCTGGCCGCACCGAAGAAGCGCTTGGGTTTATGCAAGGCGCCCGGATCCATACCGCCGGAAAGGGTGCGCCCCGTAGGCGGAATGACCAAGTTGTAAGCACGGGTCAGTCTGGTCAAACTGTCCAGCAGAATCACCACGTCCTGCCCCTGCTCCACCAGACGCATGGCACGCTCCTGCACCATTTCTGCAATGCGGGTGTGATGCTCCGGCAATTCGTCGAAGGTGGAATAGATGACCTCGCCCTGAATGCACCGTTTCATATCCGTCACTTCCTCAGGCCGCTCGTCAATGAGAAGTACCATCAGATGGGCTTCGGGATAGTTCGTGGTGATTCCTGCGGCAATTTGCTTGAGCAGGGTGGTCTTGCCGGCCTTAGGCTGAGACACGATCATGGCACGCTGACCTTTTCCTATAGGGGCAATCAAATCGATCAGGCGCACGGAAAGCTCATTCTTTTGTCCCGGCACTTCCAGCGTATACCGCTCATCGGGGAAGATGGGCACCAGATCCTCAAAGCAAACCCGACGGGCATTTTCATCGGGATGCATCTCGTTGACACGGTCGATATACATCAGCGCATCAAACTTATCGCCCTCTCTGTGAGGCCGTGCTCTGCCCTCCACATAATCGCCGCAGCGAAGAGAGAAACGGCGAATCTGGGTGATGGAAAGGTAAATATCCCGAGGGCTGGAGTAATAATTGTTTACACGCAAAAAGCCGTAGCCTTCAGGCATGACTTCCAGTACGCC
>CAZPCH010000175.1:1236-3911 GCA_964585055.1 uncultured Christensenella sp.
CCGTCTCCAGCATTCTGGGCACCGCAGGATTGCTGGTGCCGTACTCCGCATTGTAATAGGGCTCCATCATCCCCTGCTCCTGATTGGAGTACTGATTGTAATTGGGCGTCTGCATGGGAGGCGGCGTCTGGCGGGAAGGCCGTGCCCCACGCTCGTCCTGGACGGGAGTTCCGTTAGAAGGAGCGCTGTAACGGCGGTTAGAGTAGCCGTTATCCCGAGGCTGATACCCGTTCTGCCGCTGCTGGTTTCTGGGAACATAGGAATTGTTGTTATAGCGGGGCTTGCTGCCGTACCGATTGGTATCCCGATTGACATATCTGGGCGTATAGCCGGTATCACGGCGCTCCCCCTCCTGGGTCTGGGAAGACTGTACGGCTTGCTGTGACTCCTGCACGGCGGGTGCCGTCCCCTCCGAGGGATTCGATTCAGAGACAGGGGTATCCTTTTGCTCGGACGCCTCTTCCACGGGAGTAGCTTTCCCTTCAACGGCCCGTACTTCTTCCTTTGCAGGGGTCTCGGTTTCGACAGGTTTCTTTACCTTAGGCGGACGGCCACGGCGCTTTGCATTGGGAGCGGGCTGCTTTTTGGCAGGCTTCTCGGTTTCAGGCTCGGTTTTTCTGTCTTTATCGGAGCTTTCGGCAGCAGGCTCCGGTTTCGGCGCAACGGGAGTTACCTTGCTTGGCTTGGAAGTATCATCTTGAACAGCGGGAATGTGGTTGGAAGCAGAAGAGGGTTCGGATTCCGTTTTCTCAACGGCAGGGACAAGAATCTCTTGGGAATCGGATTCTTTGAGGGTTACCTTGGTCCCGGGCTTTCTTCCCCGTTTTTTGGCGACAGGCGCTTCCTGCTGCCCGGAAAGGATGGCTACAAGCTCCCCTTTGCGCATTTTTTTAATGTTGGGGACGTGCTTCTCCTTGGCCAGTTCCCTTAGTTCCATGAGTGATTTTTCATTTAATTCGTCGAACAGCATTGTTCCTCCATAAATTATGCGGCCGTAGACATGTAAAAGAAATGTAAACGACTATCGAATTTTTTTCGATACTTTATTTTATAGTCCCGGTGCCGGTTTGTCAAGGCACTTGGCAAACTCGTTGAAAAAAAGACATATTTTTTCCCTTTTGGCATATGTCTTTATAAAGACATCGCCCCGTTGCGGCGCAAAGGAGGTCACTATGGATTTGCACTCGGAGGAACTCTCTACCTTGCTTTCTCCCCACACGGTCTTGGTGGAAGACAGGCACCGCATACGGATTACAGGAGTCATGGATGTGGAAAGCTTTCAGGAGGACGAGGCCGCCGTCTCCGTTCAAAACGGGCTTTTGTATCTGGTGGGCGAAGGGATGAAACTGACCCGCCTGGATCCCGACAGCCATACGGCCCTCATCGACGGAACGCTGATCAGTCTCGAATACGCTTCGGAACGGGAGCGGCGGCGGGGGCTGTTCTCAAGGCTCAGAGGCTGAAGAAAATGATTGTAGACGTTTTTACTCAGCCCTATGAACTGCTGGTTCTCCTCTACAGCGGTTTGGCGGCAGGGCTTATCTATGAACTTCTGCGCTCCGTTCGGCAATTATACCCCGAGCAAACGCCTATGCTGGATCTTCTGTTTCTGCTTTTAGGCGGATGCATATTCTGCCTGTCTCTTCTTTTTTCCACCAGGGGAGAGCTGCGCTGGTATGCCTTTGCAGGTTTTATGCTGGGTATGTGGCTCTCAAAAGCCGCTTTTCGCCGGATGTTTACAAAAATCTGTCAAAAAATCCGTAAAAACCAGTACCCACAAGGCGCATAATCTGGTATACTATGGGGGTGAAAAAGAAGAAAGCTTCCAAAAAGGCGTATTTTCGCCCCATACATTTTATAATTCTTTTGGCTGTGGACGCAATTGTGGCCGCAGGTATTATTGTACCTCAGCGTGCCAATATTGCCAGTGCCCAAGAGGAGCTGGAGCAAACCCAAAACGAGCTGAACGCCGTTAAGATTGAATATGAACGGCAACAGGAGAATCTGGAGTACATGAAAACCAATGACTATAAACTCCAGCAGGGTTCTTCCAAATATGGCTGGCACTATAAGGACGATGCCATCATCTACGACAACGATAACACCAGCCTTACGGGAAACGGAAGCCTAACCGCCCCGACCTCCTCCCCTGCCCCCACAAGCAGTCCCAGTCCCTCCCCCGCCAATAGTGCCCAGCCGGCGCCCACCCAAACCGTTACGGTGACCCCCTCCGGCAGTTCTTCCCCTACCCCATGAAGTGCGCCATTATTGACATCGGCAGCAACACCGTGCGGCTGGGCATCGTTCAAATGGATCCCGTTTCCCATGGGGTCTGTTTTTCATGCCCGAAAGGAAAGGAATTGCGCACCGTTCGCTTGGGCGAAGGGCTTTTGGAAACGGGAAATCTGCAGGAAGCATCCATGGAAAGGGCCGTAACCGCCATTGGGGAGTTTTATGAAAAGGCACGCAGTTTGCATCTTCCCACTTTCGCCTATGCCACCAGCGCCGTGAGGGACACCGCCAATCGGGAGGCCTTTTTGTCCCGCCTGCAGGATAAATGCCCCGTTCCTGTCGAGGTTTTGGACGGGGAAACGGAAGGCCGCCTCGCCTATCTTGGGGCTGGAAATACGGGTACGCTTTTAGATATCGGCGGCGGCAGTGCCCAAATCGTAACC
>CAZPCH010000176.1:0-2275 GCA_964585055.1 uncultured Christensenella sp.
ATGGTGCTGGGAAAGCTTACCAGCGTCCAGCGGGCCCAGCTTGCCTCCTCCATTCCCAAGGCGGAGGTCTTCAAGCGGGTGCTGACCACGGACATGAGCTCCATCCGAACCACCTTGGAGATGGTGGACGAGGGGCAGTTTGAAAAGGCGGTGACGGCACTGCTGGAAGCACGGCGGGTGTATGTGCTGGGGCTTCGCTCGGCCATGCCCCTGGCGCTGTTTTTCTCCAACTATATGGAGTACATCAGCGGAAACGTAATCAACCTTCCCGCCAGACAGGAGGAACTGCAGGAGGCCATGCTGCGCATGGGCAAGGGGGACGTGCTCTTTGCCATCAGCTTCCCCCGCTACTCCACCCGTACGGCGGAGGCCACCCGCTTTGCCAAGGAGAAGGGAACCTACATCATCTCCCTGACGGACAAGATGGATGCCCCCATCGGCTTGCTGGGGGACGTGGTGCTTTTGGCTAAGTCCGACATGGCTTCCTTTGCGGACTCCCTGACGGCGCCTTTGTCGGTAATCAACGCCCTGATTGCCGCCGCAGGCGTTACGGCAGGACGGCAGGTGCAGGAGCATCTGGAGGAGCTGGAAGACATGTGGGGACGGGACAGAGTGTATTTGACGGAGCAGAACGAGGGGCTTTAACCGCCCTCTGACATTAAAGCATAGAAGGAACGAAAAGCAGGATATGAAGCAGAAGATTGCCGTAGTGGGCGGAGGCGCCGCCGGACAGCTGGCCGCCATTATGGCCGCCCGTCAGGGAGGGAACGTGACCCTCTTTGAAAAGAACGAGAAGCTGGGGAAGAAGATTTACATCACCGGCAAGGGGCGGTGCAACGTGACCAACGACAGCGGCCGGGAGGGGTTCTTTGAAAACGTCATTGAGAACCCCCGGTTTTTATACAGCGCCTATGCCGCCTTTACGGAAAGGGACATGATGGAGCTGCTGGAAGAGGCAGGGGTGCCTTTGAAGGTGGAGCGGGGACAGCGGGTGTTCCCCCAGTCCGATAAGTCCAGCGACATCATGGGGGCTTTGGAGCGCCTTGGCCGTCAGGCAGGGGTGCAGGTGAAATTGAATACCCAGGTAAAGTCCATACTCACGGAGAACGGGGAGGCCGTAGGGCTGACCACCCGGGAGCAGACCTATTATTTTGACAAAATCATTCTGGCCACGGGTGGCGTCAGCTATCCTTCCACCGGCTCTACGGGGGAGGGCTTTTTGATGGCCGAGGAGCTGGGGCACACGGTGACCAAGCTCTACCCCTCTCTGGTGCCCTTGGAGACCGTGGAAAGCTGGCCCTTTGCCCTGTCGGGGCTGACCTTAAAGAACGTAGCCCTGACGGTAAAGAAGGGGGAGAAGGTGCTCTATCGGGAGCTGGGGGAGATGCTCCTCACCCACTTTGGAGTGTCCGGCCCCTTGGTGCTGACTGCCTCTGCCTACCTTGCGGGGAAAGCGGAGGGAGCCAGGCTGTTCATCGACTTTAAGCCCGGGATGACCGAGGAGATGCTGGACAAGCGTCTGGTGCGGGACATTGGGGACAACCCCAGAAAGTCTTTGGAGGGCGCCTTGGCGGGACTGCTTCCCGGGCGGCTTCTGGAGGCGGTACTCAAGGAAAGCGGGCTGGACGGGAAGATGACGGCCTCCAATTTGACTCGGGGAGAGCGGCAGAAGCTCATTGCCGTTTTAAAGGCCATGCCCCTGACGGTAAAGAGAACCAGAGGCTTTCAGGAAGCCATCGTCACAAGGGGCGGCATCAGCGTCAAGGAGGTGCAGCCCTCCACCATGGAATCAAAGCGAATTCGTGGGCTGTATTTTGCCGGAGAGATGCTGGACGTGGATGCCTTTACGGGAGGATTCAACCTGCAGATTGCCTGGTCCACCGGGGCCTTGGCGGGAAAAAGCGTGTGAGCATAAAGGGGAAGAAATGGAACAGGAACAGACATTCAAGCACGGCATTGCCTTGGACGGCCCTGCAGGGGCGGGAAAAAGCACCCTTGCAAAGGCGGTGGCCAAGAAACTAAAGCGTCCCTATGTGGACACGGGGGCCATGTACAGAGCCATGGCCTTGTGCTGTGTGCGGGCAGAAGTCGGCTGGGAGGACGAGCCTCGGGTCAAGGCTTTGCTGGAAAAGACGGAGATTCGGGTGGCATATCCCAAGGACGGACAGCATGTGCTTTTAAACGGGGAGGATGTAACCGCCCTTCTGCGCACGGAGGAAATGGGCAAGGGCGCCTCTGCCGTGAGTAAGCTCCCCTGCGTGCGGGACGCTCTGGC
>CAZPCH010000176.1:2285-3844 GCA_964585055.1 uncultured Christensenella sp.
GGGATTCAGCGGCAGATTGCCCACGAGACCGGAGCGGTGCTGGACGGTCGGGAGATTGGCACCTTCGTCATTCCCGAGACCCCCTATAAGTTTTTCATTACCGCCGATTCAAGGGAAAGAGCCAAGCGGCGTCTGCTGCAGCTAAAGGCCAAGGGCATGGAGGGAGACTTTGACACCATTTTGCGGGATATTGAAGCCCGGGATTATCAGGACGCCCACCGTGCCTATGCTCCCTTAAAGCAGGCGGAGGATGCGGTGCGCATCGACACCACCCGCATGACCGTAGAGGAAGCGGCGGAGAAGATTGTGAAGCTGGTGAAAAGAAAAGAGGAGGCAAAGTAATGCTGTACTGGTTTGCAAAGATTTTGTTTACGCCCTTCTTTTGGCTGATTTTCCGTCCCAAACTGACGGGGCGAAAGCATCTTAAAAGCGAGGGAAAGGCCATTTATGTGTGCAACCACTTTTCTTTGGCGGATCCCGTGGCTCTGGCGGCCCTGTGCCCCCGCACCATTCACTTTATGGCCAAGGAGTCCCTGTTTGACAATATCCTGCTGAAGCTTTTGCTCACCTCCCTCTTCGTCTTTCCTGCAGGGGAGGGGGGCGGCTCCCGCTTGGGGCCCGTGAAGCGGGCGCTGGCCTTATTAAAGGAAGAAAAGGCCTTCGGCATCTTTCCCGAGGGGCATCGCTCCGCTTCCATTTTGGAGATGGACGAGCTGGAGCGGGGAGCGGCCTTCATCGCCCAGCGCAGCGGCGCCAAGGTGATTCCCATCTATATCGATCCCATGTGCTGGCGGCGCATACGCATACGGGGAGCGGTGGGGGAGCCCATTGACCCGGCCGACTTTGCCAATGCCAAGGGCGTAAAGCCTGTGGAAGCCATGACCCGCTATCTTGCCTCCGCCTTTGACGGACTGCGGGAGGAGACTTTGGCCATGGTTTCGGAAAGAGAACTGAAAAAAGGACTGAAGAAGGCATGAGACTGCTGGTAGCCAAGAACAGCGGCTTCTGCTTCGGCGTTCGGCGGGCGGTGGACATCTGCCATAAGAAGGCCGGGGAGAAGGGCCGGGTGTATTCCTGGGGAAAGATCATCCACAACGAAGGCGTGGTGGAGGACTTGAGAAGAGAGGGCGTATGCCCCGTGGACAGCCTCGAAGAGGTGCAGGCGGGGGAGACCTTGATTGTCAGAGCCCATGGCGCCGTGCCGGCGCTTTTTGAAGCGTGCAGACAGAAGGGCATAGAGACCGTGGACGCCACCTGCCCCTTTGTCAAGCGCATCCACCGCATTGTAAAGGAAGCAAGAGAGCAGGGCGTGCCCGTGTACATTGCGGGAAAGCGGAACCACCCGGAGGTCATCGGCATTGCCGGCTGGGCAGGGGACACGGCCGTGATTCTGGGAAGTGCGGAAGAGGCGGAACGGGTGCCTGCGGGAGAAAGAGGGTGCCTGGTAGCCCAGACCACCTTCAGCCGGGAGACCTACGAAGAAATCGGGGCGGTGCTTCGGGGAAAAATACGGTCTTTAAGACAACATCCCACAATTTGCGATACCACCAGACAGCGTC
>CAZPCH010000177.1:0-3838 GCA_964585055.1 uncultured Christensenella sp.
AAGGCCGGCGCACTGCTGTTCCTCTTCCTGCAAAGCCTTTTGAAGGCCGCCCAGGGTCTTTTCTCCCTGCTGACGCCGTTCCCTGCACTGCAAAAGCGCCCCCTTGGCTTCCTCCAGCTGCTTTCCCAGCGCCTTCTGCTCCTGCAGGGCTTCCTCATGCTCTTTTTCCAGTCCCTGAGCCTTCTCTTTTAAAGCCTCACGCTCTTTGTCCATGGCTTCTTCCCGCTGTTTCAGGGCGTTCTCCATGGCTTCAAAGCGGGACAGACTGCTCTTCATGTCCGACAGGCGGTTCATGCTGTCCATGATGGCCGCCTTCATCTTTTCTATATTCTCCTCCGCTTCATCCGTTTCCTTGGTCAAAGCGGTTAAATTTTCGTTCTCTTTTTTTAGCTGGGCTTCCAGCGCCTCCGTATCCCCGCCATACAAAGACTCCAGTTCCTGCACCCGGGCAAGGAGCTCTTCTCCCCTTTGCATAGAGGCCTGTCCCGCCGCTTCCAGCCGTTCCTTTTCTTCCCGGGCGTGGATTTTGCGCTCTTTGAGCAAGGAGCGTTCCCCCTGCCGGTTCTCCAGCTTGGACAGCAGCTCCGTCAGTCCCTGCTGAGACTGCTCCAGCACCTCGTCCATGGCCTGCAGGGCTTCCTCTTGAGCAGAAAGAGCCTTTTGCAGTCCCTCATCCTCCAAGCGGTTCTGGGCGATGTTTTCCTCCACCAGCTTCAGGTTCTGCTCTTCCTTTTCCAGCTTCTCCCGATTGCGCTGGGTCTCCCGCAAAAAGAGGTTTACCTCCAGCTCCTTCAGCTCATTCTGATACTCCAGCGCCTGCCGTGCCTTCTTGCTCTGGCGGCTCAAAGGCCCCAGACGCCCTTCCAGCTCCGAAAGAATGTCATGGATGCGCTCCATGTTCTTTCTGGTTTGCTCCAGCTTCCGCTCCGCTTCCTCACGGCGCACTCGGTAGCGCATGACTCCCGCCGCTTCCTCCAAGGCCGTTCTGCGGTCGGAGGAACGGTTGGACAAAATCTCATCCACCTTACCCTGGCCGATGATGGAGTAGCCGTCCTTGCCGATGCCCGTATCACGAAACAGCTCCAGCACGTCCTTGAGCCTGCAGTTCTTGCCGTTGAGGGCGTACTCGCTCTCTCCCGACCGGTACACCCGCCGGGTCACGGCCACCTCTCTATACTCCGTGGGGAGCTTGTGATCCTCATTGTCGAAGGTCAGGGTGACCTCCGCCATGGGCAGGGGCTTCCGCTTCTGGGTGCCGCCGAAGATTACGTCCTCCATGCGTCCCCCCCGAAGGTTTCGGGCGCTCTGCTCCCCCAGCACCCAGCGGATGGCGTCAGAAAGATTGCTCTTGCCGCTGCCGTTGGGGCCGATGATGGCGGTGATGCCGTCGCAGAAATTCAGTTCTGTTTTCTTTGCAAAGGACTTAAACCCCTGCAGTTCCAGTTTGGTAACTCTCATGATTGTACTTGCTGCCGCAGCGCTTCCAGAGCGGCTTCTGCGGCCTGCTGACCGGCGGCCTGCTTGGAACGCCCCGTGCCTTCCCCCATGATCTCATCGTTCACCAGCACTTCCATGGTGAACTGCTTCATGTGGTCGGGACCGGACTCCTTCACCAGTACATAGCGAATGTCCGCATGGGGATCGGCCTTATAGACCATCTCCTGCAGAGCGGTCTTGGGATCCTTCTTGGGCATGACCTTGCGGTCGGCGTGCACGAGGATGGTGCGCTCCACCAGCTTCTTGGCCTCCTCCAGCCCGCCGTCCAGATATATGGCGCACAGCACCGCCTCAAAGGCATCGGACAAAATGGAGGGCTTGTCCCGTCCCCCGGTCATCTCTTCCCCGAAGCCGATGGAGATGTATTCCGGCAGACCGATGCTGACGGCGGCCTCATACAGGCTTTCTTCACACACCAAACGGGCCCTGAAGCGGGTCATGTCCCCCTCCCGCATGCGGGAATAGGTGTCATAGAGATACCGGGACACAATCAGCTCCAGCACCGCATCCCCCAGATACTCCATGCGCTCGTTGTCCGAACCCGGTTTGTGGTTGGCCATGGCATAGGAGCTGTGGGTCAAAGCCTGCTCCAGCAGATTTATGTTGCGAAACGTATATCCCAGCACGCTCATGCATGCGTGGAGATCCTTAGACGGCGTAAATGACATTCTGTTTCCCTCTTTGCGTATTGGGAGACTTCTCCCTTCATCTCAAAAAAGCCCGCACCACCGGATGCGGGCTCGTCTTTTTCCGTGGAAACGGAGCCTTTTGGGCTCCCTTCCCTTGCTCACGGCAGATTCGGCGCCTTAGACGGCCAGAAACTGCATGATGTCGCCAACGGTCTTGATCTTGGGAAGCTGATCGTCGGGAATCTGCACATCAAACTCAGACTCCATGTCCATAACCAACTCCACGATGTCCAGAGAATCTGCGTGCAAATCCTCAATCAGACGGCTATCGGGGCTGATGGTCTCCGCATCCAGATCCAACTGCTTGGCGATGATATCCCGTACCTTTTCAAACTCCATTGTGTTGCTTCTCCCATCCCGCCTTACTAAAAGGCGATACTTTTTCGAAAATTCCGGAGGACGCTTTTAAACGGCGGCGCAAGAACCATGCCCCTCGGCATGGCCCCTCTTTGAGGCGTTTGGAGTCCCTAACCTCTCCGCCGTTTGCCTCCGCTGCTTTTGGGCAAAATAGACGAATTTTCTTATGACATTTTAATGCAGCCGCACCCGTCTGTCAACCGATTTTGCCGAAATTATTCCGTTTATTCCTGAAAACAGCGGGCAATCTCCTGAGTGACGTCTCCGCGAACCAGCTTTTCTCCCTGCAATATGGCGTTGAAGATGGCCTTGCCGTCGGAACTGCCGTGGGCCTTGATGACGCCGCCCTTTACTCCCAGCAAGGGCGCACCGCCCACCTCTTTATAATCCATCCTCTTTTTCAGCGCCCCAAAGGCGGGCTTGGCAATGGCGCCGCCGATGGTGCCCCGCAGGGTGCTCATAAGCTCCGTCTTCAGCATGGCGGTTACAGCCTTGGCCACCCCTTCGGTGCCCTTGAGCAGTACGTTTCCCGCAAAGCCGTCGGCCACCAGCACGTCGCAGTCACCGCTCATAAGCTCTCTTGCTTCGGCGTTGCCGACGAAGTTCAGCCCCGGCTCCTGAGACAAAAGGGCATAGGTTTCCTTGGTCAGCTCATTCCCCTTCTCCGCCTCGGCGCCGTTATTTAAAAGGGCAATGCGGGGATTCTCCACCCCCATGACCTTCTCCATGTAGGCCTTGCCCATGTGGGCAAACTGCACCAGGTAGGCGCTCTTGCAGTCCACGTTGGCGCCGCTGTCAATAAGCATGGTGTGCCCGCCCTGCAGATTGGGAATGAGGGTGGCCAAAGCAGGCCGCTGGATGCCCTTAATGCGGCGGATAATCAGGGTGCCGGCGGTCAGCACCGCCCCGGAGCTGCCTGCGCTCAAGAAGCAGTCCGCTTTCCCGTCTGCTACGTCCTGAGCCGCCCGCACCAAGGAAGCGTCCTTCTTCGTGCGCACGGCGGCGGCAGGAGCTTCCTCGCAGGAGATGACCTCAGAGCAATGGACGATGTCCAGCCGCTCCTTATCATAAGTCTGCCCCTGAAGGCAGGCTTCTATTTGCTCTTTGTCGCCGTACAGGCAGAGCTTTACATCCGCAGGGGTTTTTTCCAGAGCCAGCAGGGCGCCTTCCGCCACCGCTTTGGGGGCGAAATCTCCGCCCATGGCGTCTATGGCTATAATCATGGTATGACTTCCTTTCCGATACATTCCGACAAAGTTTCCTTTAGATTAGTATATACCATGAAAGCCCCCTTT
>CAZPCH010000178.1:0-3836 GCA_964585055.1 uncultured Christensenella sp.
GTATCGTCACCGTTGACGACGCCATCGACGTCATGGAAGAGGAGGCCACGGAGGACATCGAAAAGATGGCCGCCATGACCCCTTCCGACAAGCCCTATCTGAAGACCTCCGTCTGGGATATCTACAAGCACCGCATCCCCTGGCTCATGCTGCTCATGGTCTCCGCCACCTTTACGGGGATGATTATCACTCACTTTGAACACGCTCTGGCCGCTCAGGTGGTGCTCACCGCCTACATCCCCATGCTCATGGACACCGGCGGAAACTCCGGCAGTCAGTCCTCCGTCACCGTCATCCGCGGCCTGTCTTTGAACGAGATTCAGTTTCGGGACGCCCTGCTGGTCATCTGGAAGGAGATTCGGGTAGCCGTCATGTGCGGCATCAGCTTGGCGGCGGTCAACTTTGTCAAGCTTATGCTTTTGGACAGAGTGGGTCTCATGGTCTCCCTGGTGGTATCTTTGACCCTGGCCGTTACCGTAGCCGTAGCCAAGTGCATCGGCTGCACCCTGCCCCTGCTGGCTAAGAAAATCGGCTTTGACCCGGCGGTCATGGCCTCCCCCCTCATTACCACCGTGGTGGACGCCTTGGCGCTGCTGACCTACTTCGGCATCGCCACCGCCCTGCTGGGTCTGTAAGCCCCTCCATATTCCAAATCCAACATCCAAGGGAACGGATCTTCCGCTCCCTTTCTTTGTCTTCCCCCTGCCTTTTGCCTTGCCCGCAGGGGGGAAGACGTGTATAATAGAGAAAAAGAACAGGAGGTCACGTTTATGAAGTTTTCCCAAATGCCCTATGTGCGCCCCAATCTGGAGGAGGTCAAAGCCCAGACTCAGGCCTGTCTGGATGCTTTCACCAACGCCTCTTCCTTTGAGGAGGCAGACAAGGCTTTTCACGAGTATGACGCCGCCAGCGGCCACCTGGGCACCATGCTGACTCTGGCGTCCATCCGTCACTCCATCAACACCGAGGACGCCTTCTATACCGCCGAGCAGGAGGTTCTGGACGAAATCTCCCCCCTTCTGCAGGAGCTGGGACAGCGCTTTAACAAGGCTCTGTACGAAAGCCCCTACCGCCCCGACTTTGAGAAGAAGTACGGACGGCTCATGTTCACCAACATCGGCATCGGTCTGCGCACCTTCGATGAGAAGCTCATCCCCGATCTGCAGGAGGAGAACCGTCTGGTCACCGCCTACAGCAAGCTCATCGCCTCCGCCCAGATTCCCTTTGAGGGCGAGGTGCTCACCTTAAGCCAGCTTTCTCCCTACACCGTCTCCAGCGACGACGCCCTCCGCCACAAGGCTTGGGAGACCAACAACGCCTTCTTTGAATCCCACAAGGAGGAGCTGGACGATATTTACGACAAGCTCACCGCCCTGCGCACCTCCATGGGGCGGAAGCTGGGCTATGACAACTACATCCCCCTTGGCTATGACCGCATGACCCGCAACTGCTACGGGGTAGAGGACATCGAGCGCTTCCGCAGTGCCATCGTAAAGTATGTGGTGCCCCTTGCCGAGAAACTCTACCGCCTGCAGGCGGAGCGTACGGGGCTCCCCTATCCCCTGAGCTACAAGGACGCCGGTCTCCAGTTCCGCAGCGGCAACCCCAAGCCCGCCGGCACCGCCGAGGACATTCTGCGGGAGGGCAAGGCCTTCTACCACTGGCTGGGGGATGAGGCAGGAGAGTTTATCGACCTCATGTTCGACAACGATCTTCTGGACGTTCTCTCCCGCAAGGGCAAGCAGGCGGGGGGCTACTGCACGGAGCTTTCCGACTACCGCTGCCCCTTCATCTTCGCCAACTTCAACGGCACCCAGGGGGACGTGGAGGTCATGACCCACGAGGCCGGCCACGCCTTTGCCAACTTCCTGGCCCGGGACATCTTCCCCAGCAGTGCCCACTGGCCCACCATGGAAAGCTGTGAGATTCACTCCATGAGCATGGAGTTCTTCGGCTGGGCTTGGGCAGAGAAGTTCTTCGGGAAGGATGCGGAGAAGTTCCGTTACTCCCACTTGGCCGGAGCCATCACCTTCCTGCCCTACGGCACCTTGGTGGATCACTTCCAGCACATTGTCTATGAGCATCCCGAGCTGACCCCCGCCCAGCGGAACGCCGAGTGGGCCAGGCTGACCAAGATTTACCTGCCCTGGATCTCTCTGGGGGATCTGTCCTTCTATGCCGAGGGCCGCTACTGGCAGCGGCAGGGACATATCTACAGCGGTCCCTTCTATTATATTGATTACTGTCTGGCCCAGAGCGTGGCCCTTCAGTTCTGGGCCCTCATTCAGGAGGATCAGGAGCAGGCCTGGCGCCGCTACGTCCGCCTTGCCCGTCAGGGGGGCACCATGACCTACAAGGAGCTGGTGGCCTTTGCGGGGCTGAAGGATCCCTTCGGGGAGGAAGCTTTGCGGGATGTGTGCCAAGCCGCCGCCAAGTGGCTGGACGAACAGGATCTGACCAATATCAAGTAAGGAGTCATGAAAATGCGTGCCTACGAACGGCTTATGCGCTATGTGCGCATTCACACCGCCAGCAGTGAGGAGGGGCCCTATCGGGTTCCCTCCACCGCCCGCCAGTTTGACCTGGCCCACCTTTTGGTGCAGGAGCTGAAGGAGCTGGGGGTTGAGGATGCCTGCGTCAGCGAACACTGCTATGTATACGCCTCTCTGCCCGCCACAGAGGGGTATGAAAAAGCGCCCAAGCTGGGCTTTATCGCCCACATGGACACGGTGCCGGACTTCCCCGGGGAAAACGTGCAGCCCACGCTGGTAGAAAACTATGCAGGGGGCGACATCCCTCTTGGCACCTCCGGGCGGATGCTGTCCCCCAAGGCCTTCCCCTCCCTAAATAGGATGGCAGGCAGAACCCTTATCACCACCGACGGCACCACCGTGCTGGGGGCGGACGACAAGGCGGGGATTGCGGAGATCATGACCATGATTGAGATTCTCCAGAGCCAAAAGCGTCCCCACGGAGCCCTGGCCTTTGCCTTTACCCCCGACGAGGAGATCGGGCAGGGGACGGACTGCTTTGACGTGCGGGGCTTCGGCTGTGACTACGCCTACACCCTGGACGGAGGCGAAGAGGGGGAGATTGAGTTTGAAAACTTCAACGCCGCCTCTGCCGCCGTGGCGTTTAACGGCTTCAACGTCCACCCCGGCTCCGCCAAGGACACCATGATCAACGCCATGCTGACGGCCATGGAGTTTAATGCCATGCTCCCCGCCGCCGAAATCCCCGCCCGCACGGAGGGCTATGAGGGCTTCTTCCATCTGGTGGCCATGACGGGCTCCGTGGAGAAGGCGGAATTGAAGTATATCATCCGCGACCACGATTTGAACCATCTCTCCGTGCGGAAGCAGACCATGGAGCTTATAGAAAAGACCCTCAACGAAAAGTACGGGGAGGGCACCTGCAAACTCGTATGGCGGGACGGGTATCGGAACATGTCCGAGAAGATTCGGGAGCACTTCCACCTGATTGAAAACGCCCAAAAGGCCTGCGAGCTGGCAGGGGTCAAGCCCCGCATCAACCCCATTCGCGGGGGCACCGACGGAGCAAACCTATCCTTTATGGGTCTCCCCTGCCCCAATCTGGGGGTGGGCGGCTTTGGCTACCACGGCCCCTACGAGCACATCTCCGTGGAAGGCATGGACAAGGCTCTGGAAATCGCCCTCCATCTGGTGGATCTTTATAAGGACTTTGAGAAATAACTCCAGCCTGCGGCGGGAATTGCCGCAGGCAGTGAAATTTGCGCTTTGCGCAAGTGAAATATGGCGCAGCCATGTGAAATATGCCTTCAGCATGTGAAATCTGCCTTTCAGGCAGGTTTATGT
>CAZPCH010000179.1:0-3806 GCA_964585055.1 uncultured Christensenella sp.
GCCAACAGCGGGACGGAGCATATGTTCTTCGCCATTTGTCTCGGCGAAGTATTCATCGGCTACGTTTCCTTTAACATTCGGGAGAATGGATACGAAATCGGCTACTGCTTCCACTCTGCGTACCACGGAAAAGGATATGCCGGGGAAAGTCTTCTGGCGTTGTTTGCATATCTTCGCACCCTGGGCATTACAAACTTCTTTGCCGGAACCGCCCTCCGCAACACACCGTCCGTAAAGCTGCTCACTTCCCTTGGCTTCAGGTTGGTAAAGCAGGAGAAGGTATCTTTTTACAAGGATGCGGCTGGAAATGATATCGTTTTTGACGGCGGCATTTTTGAAAGAGCCGATATGGAAGGCCGCTGACGGAAAAAAAAGCTTTGCTGAAAGGCATTTGGATTGACCTATAAAACAACCGCCTGCTCTTAATCATGTAAAAAGCAGGCGGTCTTTTATGCGCATTTTCGTATCAATATTTGAGTATGGACAGGTTGGGATTCTCCTTGGCCGCATCCTCCAGCACGGGGAGTATGCGTTTTGCGGGGAGGCTCTCCTGTATCGGCGGAAGCAGAAAGGTCAAAGGGTACCCGATATCCGTCAAGCAGTCATAGAGCCCGTCCAGATTCCGTCCGAACCAGGAAGGCAAAGACAGCTCCTTTTCCAAATACCCGTAGGCTTCCTCCATGTCGGCAAAAGCGTTCAAATCGCACAGCAGCAGCATCGCTTACTCCTCTCCGTACAAAAGGGTAAAGGATCGATAGTGATCCTCCGTGTAATAAATGAGCCCGTCATTGGAGAAGACGATGCGTTTGGCTCCTCGGCTGGTGGTGTCCAAGGTGTCAATGTCGCACTCCGTATAGGTGCGCCCCGCCTTGTCCGGCAAAAGCCCCTCTCTGTTTCCGAAGGAACTGCCACCGATGCACTTTCCCGGGGCAAACTTCTTTACGTCTCCCCCTTCCCAGCCCAGCTTTCTTGCCTCAGACTTGGTGATATAGTTGGGAGGCAGTTCGTTAAAGAGATGGATATACAGAGCCACCTCGTCCTTGCTGTCGTAGCTTTCCCCGTAGGTAACGGGAGACGCCGATTCCGTCGGCAAAGCAGGAGCCTCCGGCTCCTCTTCGGCAGGTTCCGCATAGCAATCCCCTACCTCATCGGTCATAACCTCCTCATAGAGATCCTGAGCAAGATCCTCTACAAAGGCCTGCTCCTCCAAAGTACAGGCGCAAAGCCCCAGCACCATGACGGCCGCCAGCAGAAGGGCGGCAAGGCTCTTTATAATGCTCCCTCGTTTTCTACCTATGCATTGCATTTTGTTTCCGCTCCGTCTCCATTCTTCTTACTTTGCTTCCGCTTCTTTTGTGCAGACACCCAGCTTGTCCATAGCTTCCGTGCAGATTTCCTCCGCGCTTCTCCCATCCGTTTGGATGTGAATGCCGGGCAGTGCTTCCGCACCGCTTTTGGCAAGCGCCCGGTTCTCCATGCACCAGCAGTCCTCCTCTTCTCCGCGCTTTAAAATGCGGTCATGGAGGGTTTGCATGCTTGCTTCCAGCACGATGAGCTTGGTGGGACAGCCCTCACGGTTCAATCTTTCGATGATGCCGTAGGATTCCCCACGAAGGAGGGTCATGGGCACCAGAATGTCCCTGTGGAACTTGCTGTGAATATCCTTTAGGAGCAGACAACAGCATTCGCCCCAAAGGGGGTAGTCTTCAAAGATGTATCCGTAGGGGCAGTTGGGATAATTGCCCCGAACGGCGTTGCCCACTTCCTCTGCATCAAAGATAAGTGCCGATTCCATTTTGTCCGCCATGGCTTTTGCCAGTGCGGACTTGCCTGCGCCGTAAGCCCCGCTTATCCAGATAATCATATGGCTTCTGCTTCTTTGCTTCTCAGCGGATGGTAATCAGCTCATACTCCATGGTGCCAAGGCCGATTTTCTCTCCCTGCTCCATGGTGTCCCGCCAGTGGGTGCCTTCCCCGGAATCGTCAAAATGGTCATGACAGCAAACATGCCCCGCCTCATGGAGGCGGTGATCCAACTGACTGCCGGGAATGGGCGTCATGCGGTTGCACATATCGGCGCAGGCAGTATCCAAGGCAACGGGGTCGAAGGAGGCGAACATACCCACATCGGGGATGATGGGCAGATCGTTCTCCCCGTGGCAGTCACAGTTGGGGGAAATCTGCGCCGCAATGCTGATGTGGAAGCAGGGGCGATCCTGCACCACCGCCAGGGCATACTCCGCCATCTTTCTGCAAAGGGAAGCGTTGCCGTCCCAATTGGGGTTGGAGATGGCATCAAAGGCGCACTCACCCATGCACCGTCCGCAGCCCACGCACTTATTCTGGTCGATAACCGCCTTTCCCGTTTCAAAGGAGATGGCACCCTGGGCGCACCAGCGGACGCACTTGTGGCAGCTATGGCAGCGGTCAGGATCCACCGTCAGCTTGCCGTCGCAATGCTGTTCCATTTTCCCTGCACGGGAGCCGCACCCCATGCCCAGATTCTTTACGGCGCCGCCGAAACCCGTGGATTCGTGCCCCTTAAAATGGTTCAAAGAGATGACGATGTCTGCATCCATGACGGCACGGCCGATTTTGGCTTCCTTCACATAGTCGGTGCCCTGAAGAGGTACGGCCACATCATCCGTTCCCTTGAGCCCGTCGGCGATGATGACGGGACAGCCGCAGGTCATGTATCCAAAGCCGTTCTCCGCCGCCGCTTCCATATGCTCAAGAGCATTCTTCCGCCGCCCTACATACAATGTGTTGCAGTCCGTTAAAAAGGGCTTGCCCCCCAGCCGCTTGATTTCGTCGGCTACGGTTTTGGCGTAATTGGGGCGCAGGAAGGACAAATTCCCCGGTTCCCCAAAGTGCATCTTAATGGCCACGAACTTGTCCTGAAAGTCAATCTGCTCCATGCCTGCCGCCCGCATAAGGGAGCGAAGTTTGTCCTGCAGGTTTCTGCCGGGATGGGCATGCATATCCGTAAAGAAAACCTTTGCCGTCATAAGTACCTCCGTTTGCACAATAAATCCTGAATTATGATGTAAGTATACCGCATTTTCATACTTTTGTCTATGGGGCACGGCTTGACGAATACTGAGACTGGGGGTAAAATAGCAGTATGGAAATGACTAACAAAGCAAAGGTAAATACAGGCGGCATTCTCTTTGCCCTGTTGGGGCTTGCAGGCGGTTTTCTGTCCTACTACTTCCCCTATTTCTTTTTGACCATGCTGCTGGTACCCGCCTTTTGGGCGGCCGCGGCCTTCAGAAGCAAGCACGGGCCTATAGTGCTGACCGCTTTAACGGCCGCAACCTATATATGGGGGCTTTGCATCGGACAGACCCCCGAGGAGGCGCTGCTGATTCTGGGATTCGTGGCCCCGGCGGGGATTCTGCTTTATGCCGTGCAAAAAATGAAGATGGGCAATGCCAACTGCACTATTTTGCTGTCTTTGGTCATGACCTTCGGATTCTTTCTGGTCTTCTGCGTCCCCTCCCTGCAGGCATACGGCAACGGCTGGCAGGCACTTCAACTTTTTTACGACGATGCCCTTCAGCCCCTCTACATGAATGCCTCTACGGCGGACATGGCCAAGGATCTGGTTGTATCCATGGAGGTTAACTATTTATCCCTTTTGTATTCTCTGGGAGCGGAGTACGCTTTGGTAAATGTGCTGGTTCTGCATCTGCTCAATCGCCGGGACAAGGCCATGGATTTGTGTCCCAAGGGGGCCTTCGGCTCCTGGCATTTTCCAAGGCGCTATGCTCTGATTCTGGTGGTGGCCGTCAATGTGGGGGTTC
>CAZPCH010000180.1:0-3805 GCA_964585055.1 uncultured Christensenella sp.
AAGAGAAGGCGGGAAACCCTTGCATTCGGGGCGAAATTTTTGTATACTATATGCAGGGAAATAAAATTTTCATTCAGGAGGTGCCTTCTGGACTTAGTCGCTGTGCTGGGCAGTCTGGCCGTACCCTGCATCGTTTGCTTCGTAATCGGCCTTATACTGCTGGTGGTGGAGATGTTCATCCCCGGCTTCGGCGTGTGCGGGTGTCTGGGAATTCTCTCCTTTTTGGCTGTCATTGTCATGCAGTTTATGACCAACTCCTTCAGCTCTGCCGTCATTGTCATGGCCATTATGCTGTTGATTCTGACCTTGCTGATTGTGCTGTGCCTGCACTCCTTCCAGCGGGGGCTCATCTCCCGCTCCCCCCTTGTCAACCGCCAGAGCATCGAAAAGGAAGCGCCGCCTGCAGAGGCGTCTCTGGTAGGGAAAAAGGGTGTGGCTTTGACCGCTCTGCGCCCCACGGGCATGGCGGAGATTGACGGCCGCCGCATCAACGTGGAGACGGCGGGGGACTTTGTGCCTGCGGGGACGGAGGTCACTGTAGTAAAGGAGGGCGCTTTCAGCGTGCTGGTGGAGGCATGAAGTATTGCAAAAAGTGCGGGGTGCTGTACACCACGGAAGTGTGCCCCAAGTGCGGCATTGAGTACCCGACCCCTCAGGAAGACCGCCCCTTAACCGAGGAGGAGAAGAAACAGCGTTCCAGACAGTGGGTGGGGATTCTCATCGGCGTGCCCCTGTTTATTCTGGCCATCTACGCCATCATTCATCTGTATTACGGCATCGCAGGTGCCTAAATAGAAAAAACACAAGGAGATAAACTATGCCATTTGCTTTGATTGTAACCGTTTTGATTATTATCTTTCTCATTATCCTGTTCAGCTATGTACCCATCGGCCTGCTGATTTCCGCCAGCGCCTCCGGCGTACGGGTAGGCATCGGCACGCTGGTCGGCATGCGCTTGAGAAAGGTTGTGCCCTCCCGCATCGTCAACCCCCTCATTAAGGCCACCAAGGCGGGCATGAACCTGCCCATCGGCAAGCTGGAAGCCCACTATATGGCCGGCGGCAACGTGGACAGAGTGGTCAACGCTCTGATTGCCGCACGGGGCGCCGGGATCCCCCTGGACTTTGAGAAGGCCTGCACCATCGATTTGGCCGGACGAAACGTGCTGGAAGCCGTCCAGATGAGCGTCAACCCCAAGGTCATCGAGACCCCCGTCATCGCCGCCGTGGCCATGGACGGTATTGAACTGCGTGCCAAGGCACGGGTGACCGTCCGTGCCAACATCGACCGTCTGGTAGGCGGCGCCGGTGAGGAAACCATCATCGCCCGTATCGGCGAGGGCATCGTCACCACCGTTGGCTCCTCCCAGAGCCACAAGGAAGTGCTGGAGAACCCCGATTCCATCTCCCGCACCGTATTGAGCAAGGGTCTGGACGCAGGCACCGCCTTTGAGATTCTCTCCATCGACATTGCCGACGTGGACGTTGGCAGAAACGTAGGCGCTCAGCTTCAGATCGATCAGGCGGAAGCCGACAAACGCATTGCCGAAGCTAAGGCCGAAGAGCGCCGTGCCATGGCCGTTGCTCAGGAGAAGGAAAATGAGGCTATGGTGGCCGCCATGCGGGCCAAGGTCATCGAGGCGGAGGCAGAGGTGCCTCTGGCCATCTCTCAGGCCTTCCGTGACGGCAAGCTGGGCATCATGGATTACTACAACATGAAGAACGTAACCGCCGACACGGATATGCGCACGGCCATCTCCCGTGCCGCCGCTCCCAAGGAAGGAAAGTAAGCCTCCATGGACAGCTTTGTACTGCTGCTGTTTATCATCGGGGCCATTGCCATAGGAAAATCCTCCCAGAAGAAAAAGAACGCTGCCTCTGCCCAAAAGAAGCAAGCGCCCGCCGTCACCCCTGCCGCCGCTCCTCGGCCTGCCCCCGCTGTTCGGCCCACGGTGAAGCCCAGCGTAAAGCCTGCCGAGGTGAAGAAGCCTGAGCCCGCTCCCCGGGCGGAGGAACCCCATGTCCACACCCCCCATGTGGTGGCCCCCTCCTTCTATTCCGGCCATGCCCACGAGGAAGGCAGCCTGCTTTCTCAGGAGGCGCACTGCGTTGGAGTGGAGGTGCGCAAAGCCCCTCAGGAAGCGGAGAAAAAGGAGCCTGCCGTACAGGAGCCCAAGCTGGCCTTTGACGCCCAAAGCGTGGTGCAGGGATTTTTGTACGGGGAAATGCTGGGCAAGCCCAAGGCCCTGCGCTGAGTCATGAATCGGCAAACCGCCCTGAAAACCGTATTTACCGTTACGCCACTGGCCGTATTGTGCATACTCTACGGCCTCTGGCTGGTTTTGGAGCCCCCCGCCTATCTGGAATCCGCTTTGTACGGAGGATTGGTGCTGGGGCTGTTTTGTCTGCTCTACGCCCGCTTTGTGCCCCAGTGCGCCGCCTACTTGGAAAAGGGGGAGGCCCAGGAGGAAGTGCTCTGCCGCACCCATCGGGCCGGCCCCTTGGAAATCGTGCGGCTGCTGTTCTTCATCCTTGCAGGACGGGTGCTTATGTATGTGCTGGCCTATCTGGTCAGCCTCCGCTTCAACGGCTACACGGACACCTTCTTCGAGGTGCAGAAAATCTGGGCCAACCACCCCGATGCCCCTCGGTATATTTCCATCGTCAACAAGGGCTACGCCGTGGACGTGGAGGGGCAGTATCTCAACCTCCTATACGGTCCCCTGTACCCCCTGCTCATCCGTCTGTTCAGCCCCTTTTACAGCAGCTCCATTCGGGCGGGCTTCCTGTTTTCCAATTTGAACGCCGTCCTCAGCGGCCTGTTCCTCTATGAGCTGGTGCTCCACGACCGGGACAGACGCTCTGCCCGCCGTGCGGTGCGGTATTTCTGCCTCCTGCCGCCCACCTTCTTATTAAGCTGTGTGGAGGCCACCAGCACCTTCATGCTTTTGTCCATCGTGTGCGTGTACTGTGCAAGGAAAAAGCAGATTGCCTTAGCCTCCCTCTTTGGGGGACTGGCCGCAGTCACCCAGATTGGAGGATTGGCCTTAGCCGTCCCCGTACTGCTGGAGTTCCTTGCAAAGCCCGCCGCTCCCCTGCAGGAGGGCGAAAAAAACTGGAAGCGGCAGCTTGTCAGATGGCTGGAGGGGCTGAGCATTCTGCTGATTCCCGCCGCCTTCGGGGCATATCTGCTGATCAATCGGGCGGTGAGCGGAAATCTCTTTGCCTTCGTGGACTATATGGCCGCCGCAGGCCGGCAGTACACCCTCTTCTGTCAGGCGGGAGGGAGCCTCATGGACGGCCTCATCTCCGCCTACGCCCGCTATGATTATCAAACCCTGCTGGCCGTGTGGATGCCCGGGGTGGTGTGCTTGGTCGTAAGCCTCGGGTGCATGATTCGGGGGCATCGGCGCCAGCCCGCCTCCTATGTGGGATATTATATAGCCTATCTGCTCCTTACCGTCAGCACTACGGGCCTGACGAGCATCCCCCGCACCCTCTTTGCCTGCTTCCCGGGCATACTCAGCCTTACGACCCTCACCAGAAACCGTTGGGCGGACTGGGGGATTCTGTTGCTGTGTCTGCTGACCATGGGCGCCTACCTCGGCATGTATGTGCTGGGCTGGCCCGTGCAGTAACTCTTGACAAATGGGGCATAAATGCCTAAAATAAAAGGAGTGTGCGAATGTGGTGGAACTGGCATACACATCGGATTTAAAATCTGACGCCGAAAGGTTGCGGGTTCGAGTCCCGCCATTCGCACCAAAAAATACCAGTCCAACGGACTGGTATTTTTGGTCCACAAA
>CAZPCH010000181.1:0-3779 GCA_964585055.1 uncultured Christensenella sp.
CCGATCCTCTCCGCTTCTCTCTGGTTACCGGCAACTCTGCAGGCAACGATATGCGGTTCTACTGGGAGAAGGTGGAGTCTGCCCGCAACTTCTGCAATAAGGTCTATAATGCCGCCCGGTTCGTTCTTATGAACATCCCCGATGAGGCGGACTTGACCATTCGGGAAGAGCTTTTGGATACTGCCGACAAGTGGATTCTGTCTCGGCTCAATGAGATTATTCGGGAAGTAACGAACAATCTGGATAGCTATGAGCTGAATCTGGCGGCGGAAAAGGTGTATGACTTTATTTGGAGCGAGTTTTGCGACTGGTATATTGAGATGGCCAAGCCTTCTCTCTATTCCGACAATGAAGAAAAGAAGGCCAATGTCTGTGCCGTGCTCATTCACGTCATGACCAATGCCATGAAGCTGCTCCATCCCTTTATGCCTTTCATCACGGAAGAACTGTATCAGCAGCTTCCCGGTCATGAAGAAACCATCATGCTCTCCGCATGGCCGAAGGCTGAAGAGAAAGTGTTGTATGCCGAGGAGTGCGCCCACATGGAAAGCCTCATGGAGCTTGTCCGCTCCATCCGCAACATTCGGGCAGAGCGGAAGGTTCCCCCCGCCCAGCGCATCAGCGTACGCATCGTTACTTCAAAGCCTCAGGAGTTTGCCGGTGCCGAAGCCTATCTTGGGCGGCTGGCCGGTGTGGAAAGAGCAGAAATCTCCACGGAAAAGGGAGAAGTGAAGCCCAGCGATGTGCACATTGTCTTTACCGGCGCAGAGGCGTACATTCCCCTTGCTTCCTTGGTGGATATTCCCAAGGAGAAGGAGCGGGTGGAAAAGGAAATTCAGCGGGTGCAGGGAGAGATTGCACGGGCACAAGGCAAGCTTTCCAACGAACGCTTTGTCAGCAAGGCCCCTGAAGCCGTGGTCGCCGAGGAACGCCGCAAGCTGGCCGTGGCCGAGGACATGCTGTTGAAACTGCAGGAGCGTCAAAACGCTTTGGCGCAGCTCTAAGAACCGAGACACCCCGAGGCTCCGTAAAGGGCTTCGGGGTTTTATATATTCTGAGATTCTGTTGTCGGGAAAAACCATCCATGGTATAATAAGCAAAAGAACGTACAGGAGGCACAAAGCATCGTGGGAATGAATCAACGTATCGACGAAGCCATGACGATTAAGCTGGACTATGCACTTCCGGAGTATCCGACCTTTGAAGCGGGTATTCGCCGTGCGCCCAAGCGGGAAGCACACCTTAGCGAGCATGATAAGGAGCTGGCTATCCGCAACGCCCTGCGGTATATTCATCCGGATCATCATGCGCAAATGGCGAAGGAGTTTGCCCAGGAACTGGAGACTCGCGGCCGCATTTACGGCTATCGATTCCGTCCCCAAGGCGCTATCCATGGAAAGCCTATAGACGAATATAAGGGAAAGTGCATTGAAGGCAAAGCGCTTCAGGTCATGATTGACAACAATCTGGACTTTGATGTAGCTTTGTACCCCTATGAATTGGTTACCTATGGCGAAACGGGGCAGGTTTGTCAGAACTGGATGCAGTATCGCCTGATTAAAAAATATCTGGAGCAGCTTACCGACGAGCAAACGCTGGTCATGATGAGCGGTCATCCTCTTGGCCTGTTCCGCTCCCATAAGCTGGCGCCCAGAGTCATTACCACCAATGCGCTTATGGTGGGTATGTTCGACACCAACGACAATTTTAATCGTGCTGCAGCCATCGGCGTCGCCAACTACGGGCAGATGACGGCTGGCGGATGGATGTATATCGGCCCCCAGGGCATTGTTCACGGCACGTTCAATACCCTTCTTAACGCCGGTCGGCTGAAACTGGGCATTCCTCAGAACGAAGATTTAAAGGGACGCCTCTTTGTTTCCTCCGGGCTGGGCGGCATGAGCGGAGCGCAGGGAAAAGCCGCCATGATTGCAGGAGCCGTGGCCATCATTGCGGAAGTGGATGCTTCCCGCATCGAAACCCGATATACCCAGGGATGGGTTAGCTGTGTGGCGGAGAGTTTGCCGGAAGCCCTCGCAATTGCCAAAGAAAAACTGGCGGCAAAGGAAGCCTGCGCCATTGCGTACCATGGGAATGTGGTGGATTTGCTGGAGTATTTGCTGGAAGAGAATGTGCATGTAGACTTGCTTTCCGACCAGACAAGCTGCCACGTGCCCTATGACGGCGGATACTGTCCTCAGGGAATCTCCTTCGAAGAGCGTACCCGGCTGCTGGCGGAGGATAAGGAAACCTTTGTTGCCCTTGTCAACAAGAGCCTTCGCCATCACTTTGCTTGCATCAAAGCCTTGCATGACAGAGGCACCTATTTCTTTGACTACGGCAACAGCTTTTTGAAAGCGGTATACGATGCAGGGGAAAAGGGCATCTGCCGCAACGGTGAAAACGATTTGGACGGCTTTATCTTCCCCAGCTACGTGGAGGATATTCTGGGGCCTCAGCTCTTTGATTACGGGTACGGGCCTTTCCGCTGGTGCTGTTTGTCAGGAAAAGAAGAAGATTTGCGCAAGACGGATTTGGCCGCCATGTCCTGCATCGACCCTGACCGCCGATATCAGGATCGTGACAACTATGTCTGGGTGCGGGACGCCATGGAAAACAAACTGGTGGTAGGCACTCAGTGCCGCATTCTCTACCAGGACGCTTTGGGACGCATGAACATCGCACTGAAGTTTAACGAAATGGTGCGCAATGGGGAAATCGGCCCCGTGATGCTGGGACGTGATCACCATGACACCGGCGGAACGGATTCCCCCTTCCGTGAAACCAGCAACATTAAGGATGGTTCCAATATTATGGCGGACATGGCCACCCAGTGCTTTGCCGGCAACTGCGCCAGAGGCATGAGCCTTGTCACCTTGCATAACGGCGGCGGCGTGGGCATCGGAAAGGCCATTAACGGCGGCTTTGGCATGGTGCTGGACGGCTCTGAGCGGGTGGATACCATTTTGCGCATGGCCATGCCTTGGGACACCATGATCGGCGTGTCCCGTAGAAGCTGGGCTCGAAATGAGAATGCACTGACCACAGTCATGGAGTACAACAAATCACCCTTCCTTATGAAGCGGAGGATACTGTGATTCAAGAAGCACTCCAATCTATAGAGAAATAAGGGGAGGAATCAAAAATGGAAAAGATTATGGAATGCGTTCCCAACTTCAGCGAGGGTCGGGACAGAGAAAAAATAGACTATATCGTAGAAGTTTTTCGGGCAAAAAAAGATGTAAAGCTCTTGGATTATTCCAGCGATGAAGACCATAACCGCACCGTTGTCACCGTTATCGGGGAGCCGGAAGCCTTGGGCAATGCCATGGTAGAGGCCGCCGCACGGGCAGTAAAGGTCATCGATATGACCAAGCATCAGGGACAGCATCCCCGCATGGGTGCCGTAGATGTGGTGCCCTTCATCCCTGTTCGGGGATGCACCATTGAAGAGGCCGATGCCGTTGCAAAATCCGTGGCAAAGCGCATGGGAGAGGAGCTGGGAATTCCCTGTTTCCTGTATGAGAAGAGCGCCTCCGCCCCGCACCGTGCCAACTTGGCGGATGTGCGAAAGGGGCAGTTTGAAGGCATGGCGGAGAAGCTGACCAAACCGGAGTGGCAGCCTGATTTTGGCCCCAACCATGTTCATCCCACTGCAGGCGTATCCGCCGTAGGCGCCAGAATGCCTTTGGTGGCCTTCAATATCAATTTGGATACCCCCAATCTGGAGATTGCCACTGCCATTGCAAAGAAGGTGCGGTATATAAACGGCGGTTTCC
>CAZPCH010000182.1:0-3760 GCA_964585055.1 uncultured Christensenella sp.
AGATTCTCCTTTTCATACTCGCCGTAGGGAGTCTGGGCGTAAATCTGCACAACGTCCTTTCCGGCCACGTTCCCGGTGTTGGTAACGGTGACGGTGACGGTGTAGGACTTGTCGGAAGCGTTGTACTTCACGGAATCCAGCTTCTGGGAGAAGGTGGTGTAGCTTAAGCCGTAGCCCAGAGGATACACAACCTCGTCGGCGTAGTTCCAGGCACTGCCCGTGGAGGAGCCTGCTGCGGAAGCGGCGTTGCCCTGATTGAGCACCACATCCTCGTACCGGGTCTCGTAGTACTTGTAGTCTACATAGATGCCCTCGGCGTAGATGATGTAGTAGTTGATGGTGGAACCGTTGCTGTCGTTGACCAGCGGGTTCTTTTCCATAAGTTCTTCGTAGTTGGACCAGGTCTGGGTGTTCTCACGGCCGGCATAGGTGACGGCGGGAGAGGACAGGGAGTTGGAGGCGTAGGTATCCACCACATGGCCGGAGGGATTCACGGTGCCGTAGAGGATTTCTGCAATGCCCAAGCAGCCGAAGGCGCCCTGATGGCCAACCAGCAGGCAGGCATCCACGTTGTACTCCTCCAAGAAGTCCAGCTCCATCTGCAGCTCCGCGCCGACCAGCACGATGACCTTCTTAAAGACCCCGGCATCCCGCTGGGAGATCAGGTACTGGAGGGTGGCTTCCTCGTTGACGGACAAATCCAGCCAATGACGCTTGGAGCCGTCTTCGTAGGTTTCGTCGGTATACATGTAGCCGTCGCTGCCCTCGCTGGTGTTCCGGTCGATGACGAAGATGGCCGCATCGTTGAAGTCATTCTGCCAAGTGCTTTCATAGGCCTGAATGTCCTTGACCTCGGCTTCGGTGACGGAAGCATTGCTGTTGCCCATCATCATGCCTCCCTGAGGGCCGCTTGCGCCGGACTTCAGATTGGCATAGACTTCGGTGCAGAGGGTGGTGTTGACGTTTTCTGCGCCGAAGACCTCCTGCATGGCCTCCACGAGGTTGTAGGGAGTCAAATAATCTGCGCTCTTACCTGCCAAGCCGCCGCCTACGCTGGTGGACCAGATGGAAGAGCTCTGGGCGGCATAGCCGAAGAGGGTCACCCGGCTGCTGCCCAAAGGCAGAGCGCTGTTCTCGTTCCGAAGCAGTACAACACCTTCCTCTGCCAGCTTTACGTTGGTGCTGACCGAGTCAAGGTTTACTGCGGCCAGAGCGTTTTCATCGTACCCGTACTCGTTGGGATAATAGATGTTCGCATCGGCATCGGCGTCGTCGGCCTTCTCCGCCACGGTGGTCTTGATCCCAAAGGCCTTATTGATGATGCTGTCATACTCAAAGGTCAGGGTTGTGGCGGCCATACTCACCAGCATGATGAATGCCAGCAAAGCGGCTACGCCACGCAAAATCGCTGTGCTTTTTCTCATTGTTTGCTCTTATCCTCCTCTTGGATTCTGAGTGCCTTGTTTTGTTTTCCCGCTCCCTTGCGCATGGAAGCGGGGCTTCTTTAGCAGGGGCCCTGCTTTTTTCCTACAAACAATATACACAAATCCCCCTCTTTTGTGGGGATTTTTTCACGAATTGTACTTTTTTGCGCATAAATTGTCATTTTTTGTGAAAAAGCGGGGTTGGGGAAGGGAAGGGTTCCCCCCTTCCTCGCCCCAAAAGCAAAAGGGACGAAACCTTCGTCCCTCACTGTCCTGTTCTTTAAAACGTACCTTCCCCTCACTGCTTCTCCTGAGGCAAGGGCACCAGCACCTTTAGGCGGAAGGTATCGTTTTCAAGGGTAATGTCCATCTCCCCGTCGTACTTGTGGACGGTGTGCTCAAGGCTCTTTAAACCGTAGCCGTGAAAGCGCCGATTCTTCTTGGTGGTGACAGGCAATTCCCCCTGAAAGCTCAAATCCCTGTCGCAGTAATTTTCAAACTGCATGAGCAAAAAGCCCTTCTGCCTTGCCGCCGCCACATGAATCAGCCGCTTCTCCCTGTCCGCCACCTTCTTTTCGCACTCAATGGCGTTGTCCAGGGCATTGCCGAAGATGGCGCAAATGTCCATCACGTCCATGAAGGAGAACAAAGTGCCGTCCACCACGCTGGTCATGGTGATGTGGTACTTCTGGCACAGCAGGCTCTTCATGGTCAGCAGGGTGTCCAGCACCTCGCTGCCCGTCTTGTTCTGGGCTTCATAAAAGCTCAGATCCGCCTCCATCCGATCCAGCATCTCCCCGTAGGCCTTGTTTCCCTCTCCTGTGCGCAGGGCGATGATAAAGTGCTTCAAATCGTGATACTTGTAGTTGATTAGCTCCACCGCTTCCTGAGACTGACGGTACTGCTGGTACTGATTCTGCAAAATCAGCTCCACGCTCTCCAGCTCCATGTGTACCCGCAGCCCCCATAACTGCATGTGATAGGCATAGAGCATGGCCACGCCCCCCAAGTCCGTTATGGTGCGCACGTTGAATACATCTGCGCCGTATCTGGACGAAAAGGGGGTGCTCAGGGTGACAAAGCCCAAGTTGCTCATGATGAAAATGGCTACACAGATGATGACCGAGGACACCAGTTCCTTCCCCTGCACATGGAGGGGCTTTTCGTAGGCAGCGCTCTTGCGGAACAGCAGCCAGATTAATGTGTACACCGCCCCGTAAGTTCCGATCAGGCACAGAGCCTGTACCCACGGGGTGTCCCAACCGGCATGAATGCGCAAATAGCAGTCCAACTGCCACTCCAAGGAGGCCGCAAACTCCGCCACCGCAAAGGCACGGCACAAATAGTAGGCCACATCCCGCCACCCGGCTCCGCAGCAAAGATACATATAGGCATACATAAGGGCAATGGCCCCCAGCATGCACAGAATCCACAGGATTCCCGTCAGCCCCGGGGTAGGCACCAGCAGCAGACACAAGGCTCCCAGTGCTCCCAGAGACACGGCGGCCAGCTTCCACCCCCGTATGCGGGGCTTCATCTCCAAACTGCACATCACGCAGGCCAGCCACTCCGCTAACGCCGTATAGAACCGGGGAATATCCGGCAGGGCCCCTGCCACCTGCTGCACCGCATCGCCGCTCATTGCCTATCCCCCCAGTATCTGGTCAGTTCCTGCATAAAGTCCTTCTGTCTGGGGCGGCTTAAAAGGAGCTTCTCCCCCTTCACCACGGCGCACTTGTCCTCAATGCCTTCCACGTGCATAAGGTTGATGAGATAGCCGTTGTTGCCTCTGGAAAAGTGCAGTCCCTGCAGGGTCTCCTCGGCAGACTTCATGGTGCCGTGCATCTCCAGCACCCCCTTTGTTGTGTGAAAATACAGGGTGTGCCCCTGGCATTCGATGTAATAGATATCCGATGCCGCCATACGCATGTACCCGCCGCGCAGGGGGATGGTCACATATTGAATTTTACGGTTGGAAATTTTGGATATGGCTCTGGTCAGCTTTTGAGAAAAGGCAAAGTAGGATACGGGCTTGAGAATGTAGTCCAGCGCCCCTACCTCATAGCCGCGGATGGCGTACTGGCTCATGTTGGTCACGAACATCAGCGCCACTTCCTGATCTCGGCGGCGAATCTCCTCGGCGGCGGTCATGCCGTCCACCAGCTTCATCTCTATGTCCATGAGGATTAAATCATACTGGGGCACATAGTTCTCCAAAATCTCTGCGCCGTCACGAAACACGGTCAGCGTCAGCTCCGTGCCTGTCTCCTCCCGATACCGCTGCATGTACTGCCGCAGCTGGCCAACGTACTTTTCGTCATCCTCCACAATGGCTA
>CAZPCH010000183.1:0-3718 GCA_964585055.1 uncultured Christensenella sp.
CGTGACCCATGATGGTGACCACGGGAGGACGATCCTGAAGCTGATCCTCGCTGTCCTTCTCCTCGGCGTTGTCCGCCAGCACCTCTTCAAAGGTCTTGGCTACCTGCTTCTCCAAAGTGATGTCGTAATCGCTGGCAATAAGCTCGCAGGTATCAAAGTCAATGTCCTGATTGATGGTGGCCATAATGCCCAGCATGAAGAGCTTTTTGATGATCTCCGCCGCAGGCTTTCCGATCTTCTCGGACAGTTCCTTTACGGTGATGGTGTCCCCGTTGATGACAGCATGGGTGATGACCACGGGCGCGGGCTTGGCCTGAACGGCCTTCTTGCCCTGGGCCTTGCGGCGGTTGCCCATGGGTCCCTCATCGTCCCAGGAGGACTTGTCGGGAGCGGCTTCCTTCTGCATGGCCTTCTTGTTCTTGGCCTTCTTCTCCTTGTCGAAATTGCGGTTCTTGTTTTCGGCGGCCTTGTTGTCGATGACCACCGCACGGTTGCCGGAGCGCTGGTTGGGCTTGCCGCTCTCCCCTTCCACCACGGGCACCGTCACAGGACGGTTCTGGGGACGCTGAGAGGAGGTCTGCCCCCGCTGGGGCTGCTGGGAAGACCCGGTGCGCTGCTGGGCGGGCTGACGCTCTCCCGCGCGCTGCTGGGTCTGCTGTCTGGGCTGACGATTGTCCCGGTTGTCCCGGTTATCCCGATTGTCACGGGGACGGTCGTTCCGGGGCTTATCTGCCCGAGGGGCTTCCGCCTTGGGTGCTTCCGCCTTGACTTCCTCCGCTTTCACGGGCTCAGGCTTCACTTCCTCCGCCTTCACAGGCTCGGGCTTGACTTCCTCGGCCTTCACGGGCTCAATCTTTGCTTCCTCCGCCTTCACGGGCTCCGTTTTAGCTTCTTCCGCTTTCACGGCCTCGGCCTTTACGGGCGCTTCCTGCTCCTTGACGGGCTCCTGTACGGGGGCCTGGGCAGGAATTTCCTCGGCAGGCTCGGCGTCGGTCACATAACCGCCGGTCTCACCGGACTCCAGAAACCGCTGGAACCGCTCTGCCTTTTCCTTCTCCTCCCGAATCTTGCGCTGCTGCGCCTCCTTCTCCAGAAGTCTATCCTCCGCCGCCTTGGCGGAAGCAAGCAGATCGGCCGCCGCCTTGCGGCTCTGCTCAATGCGCTCCTGCAAAGCCTTGGCGCCGGTTCTTACGCTTTTTGCCGTATCCATAAAGGATGATTTCATTGCCATACTCTTATTCCCCCGCTTTACTATTTGACTCAGCCGGATTTGGGCGTCCGGCCTCCTGTATCATCTTTGCAAAATTTCCGTCCGTTACCGCCATGACCAGCCGTCCCGGTTTCCCGATGGCCCGTCCCACTTCCTCTACCAGCAGCAAGGGCACCCCCCGCACCCGGCACAGGCTTTCGTACTTGTCCTTGGTGTTGTCCGAAGCACTCCGCTCCAGCAGCACCAGCTTTGCCTTCCCGGCCTTGAGTGCCTTTTCCGCAGAGAAATCTCCGCTTTGGCACCTGCCCGCCTTCTGGCAAAAGCCCATGGCATTATACAGACGCTGTTCCATATTCTTCAAAAGCCCTTTCCAGACTCTCCGCCGTTTCCTCCGAAAGAGGCGCTCCCAAGGCTCTTTCCAGGGCCCGGGTCTTAATAGCCTTTTTCAGACACTCCTGCTTTTTGCACAGGTAGGCACCCCGTCCGTTTTTCCGTCCGGTGCTATCCAGCACTACCTCCCCTTCGGGGGTGCGCACCACCCGGTTGAGCTCCTTCTTGGGGCACATCTCCCGGCAGGCCACGCACATGCGCATGGGAATCTTCTTCATAGGCCTCAGCCTCCTTTCGTTTCATACTGCTTGGGGCGGGCAAATCTCTCCCGTCCCGAAACCCCCGAGGCTTACTCCTCCTCGGAAGCCTCCGTTTCCTGCTCCAAAGCCTCTTCCCGCTCCTGCTCCATGGCCTCCAGCGTTTCCTCGGCCTGGCTCTGGCTCTTGATGTCAATCTTCCAGCCGGTCAAGCGGGCGGCCAGACGGGCGTTCTGCCCCTCCTTGCCGATGGCCAGAGAAAGCTGGTTGTCGGGAACGATGACCTTGGCGGCCTTCTCTTCCTCGTTGATATAGACCATGAGCACCTTGGCGGGAGACAGGGACTTGGCGATGTAGATGGCGATGTCCTTATCCCACTCCACGATGTCAATCTTCTCGTTGTGCAGTTCGTTGACGATCCGCTCCACACGGCCGCCCCGCTGGCCTACGCAGGAGCCTACGGCATCCACCTGAGCGTCCGTGGAGTACACGGCAATCTTGGTGCGGGAACCAGCTTCCCGAGCGATGGACTTAATCTGCACCACGCCGCTCATGATTTCAGGCACCTCCAGCTCAAACAGCCGCTTTACAAGGCCGGGATGGGTGCGGCTGACCAGCACCTGAGGCCCCTTCATCTCCTTGCGCACCTCCAGCACATACACCTTGATGCGCTGGTTCTGCTCGTAGGTCTCTCCGGGAATCATTTCGTTGGGCATGAGCAGACCGTCGGTCTTACCCAATTCCACAAAGGCGCTGCCCCGCTCCACTCGCTGGACGATGGCGGTGAGAATCTCGTTCTCCTTCTCCACGTACTCCTCGTAGATGTTCCCCCGCTCGGCTTCCCGAATGCGCTGCACCACCACCTGCTTGGCGGTCTGGGCGGCAATGCGGCCGAACTTGCGGGTGTCCGCTTCCTCTTCGATGACGTCCCCGATGTCGTACAAGGGGTTCACCTTGCGGGCCTGTGCCAAAGAGATTTCGGAGGCAGGATTCTCCACCTCTTCCACCACGGCCTTGGAGGCGTAGATATGAATCTCGCCGGTCTTGCCGTCCACTTCGGCCCGTACGTTGCCCTGAGAATTGTAGTTGCGCTTATAGGCCAGAATCAGAGCCGACTCCACGGCGGAAAGAAGGATGTCCTTGCTGATGCCCTTCTCTTTTTCCAGTGCGTTCAATGCCTCAATAAAATCTGCGTTCATGCCAGTTAAACCCTTTCTTGATACTCAAAAACTTATGTTAAAACTCTATGTAGGGACGCACCAGTGCGGCGTCCTTGCGCAAAATAGTATATGCCTTGTCCTTGCATTGGACGGTGAAGGACTCGCCGTCAAAGCTTTCCAAGGTGCCCACCAGCTCCTTGATGCCCTTGCCCTTGCCGGAAGGGGGCTTGATGGGGGCGTACAGACGCACCTCCAGCTCCTTGCCGAGGTTTCTCTGGTAGTCGGCATCCTTCTTGAGGGGTCTGTCCAGCCCCAGACTGCTGACGGACAGGTAGTAGGCCTGCTCAATGGGATCGGCCTCGTCCAAAATGGGCTCCAGCGCCCGGCTGACGTTCTCGCAGTCGTCGATGGTGACCCCCCCGTCCTTGTCGATGTAGAAGGTCAGCACCCAGTCGCTGTACTCCTTTTGAAACTCCACCTCACACAGGGTGAAGCCCATGTCCTCAATGGTCTGCCTGCACAGGCTTTCGCAAAGCTCCGTAGTCTTCAACGGTAATCCTCCCATTCAAAATAAAAGAGCGGGTTGCCCCACTCTCTCCATCTCATTCTCTCACACACACGCATTCGCACATAATCACAATGGCAGTATACCATACTATATCCCCGATTTCAAGGATTATTTGCGGGAAATCAAAAAAAGTTCCCATATTCTCGCCTTTGCCGAAGAATGCCCCCAAAAGCCCCCGTATTTGCCTGTGCGC
>CAZPCH010000184.1:0-3704 GCA_964585055.1 uncultured Christensenella sp.
GCTGATTGGCGTCGGCCTGAGCATGGACGCCTTTGCCGTGTCCATCTGCAAGGGTCTCAGCGCCCGGGATTTAAAGTGGAAGCACTATGTGTCCATCGGCCTTTGGTTCGGCGGCTTTCAGGCTCTTATGCCCACCATCGGCTATTTTCTGGGGGCTTCCTTTGAGCAGTACATCACCAATTTTGATCACTGGATTGCCTTTATTCTGCTGTCCCTCATCGGAGCCAACATGATTAAAGAGGGTCTGTCCAAAGAGGAGGATGCGGGAGACGCTTCCTTCTCCTTCCGCTCCATGCTGGTGCTGGCTCTGGCCACCAGCATCGATGCTTTGGCCGTAGGCATTACCTTCGGGCTTCTGCCCGACGTGCAGATTCTCCCCTCTGCCGCCACCATCGGCATCACCACCTTCCTCTTCTCTGCCGCAGGACTGAAGGTAGGCAACATCTTCGGCCTTAAGTATAAGAGCAAGGCGGAGATTGCAGGAGGCATCATCCTCATTCTCATCGGGCTCAAGATTCTTTTGGAGCATCTGGGCGTCATTGCATTTTAAGAAAGGACAGGCTCTATTCTCATGAAGGAAACCACCCTCTGCTACATCGAGATGGACGGAAAATACCTTATGCTCCACCGGGTAAAAAAGAAGGCGGACGTAAATAAGGACAAATGGATTGGCATCGGCGGGCATTTGGAAGAGGGAGAGACTCCCGAAGCGTGCCTGCTGCGGGAGGTAAAGGAGGAAACGGGGCTTACCTTGACCCAATACCGTTTCTGCGGCGACATTCTGTTTAGCTGTCCCCCGTACCCCACGGAGACCATGTACCTGTACCATGCCGCAGGGTTTGAGGGCACTCTGACGGACTGCGACGAAGGGGAGCTGTGCTGGCTGGAGAAAGAGAAACTCCATGCTCTGCCCGCTTGGGAGGGGGACTTTATCTTCCTCCGCCTTATGGAAAAGCAGGTGCCTCCCTTTCATTTGGAACTCTACTACAACGGCAATACCCTAACCCGCACCCTTCTCAACGGCACCCCTCTCCCCCTACCCGGGTGGGAAGAGGTTGTAGAAAAAATGTAACAAAGTACAAAAACGGTCGATACTTGTTTCCATCGGCCGTTTTTCCTTTATTTCCGTCTTTGCATGCCGTTCAAAGCCCGTATAGCGTCCACGGCATGAAACCGCCAATGCTGTTCAAAGTTCTGTTTCCATTCCCAAGCAGCTTCTGAAATACAGCCCCTTTCATACAATAAGACTCCGCTCCGTAAATCGGAATACACGGAGCAAATATCGTCATACAAACTTCCACACACCGGTTCATCGCAAACGTACGGATTGTATATCTCCCAGTATGCATCAAACGAAGGCACCGCAAAAGAAAGCTGATGCTGTACCGCTTCGCCTTCATACGCTTCATCTGTCTCTATATCCGGCAAACAGGCGGACAGCGCATATAGCTTCATCAGTTTTAAAACAATCTCACACGCATTCTCTTCCGTAATGGAATCCAATTCCTCTGCCCATTTGCAAAACAGCCTTGCTTCTTGATAATACTGCTCCACAGTCACGGTCTCCTTTTATGATTCAAATGGAGTCATTTACAGTATACTCCCAATACTCCTGTGCGGCAAGCCGTAAAGTTTAGATAAAAAAGCCGGTCTTGCGACCGGCTTTTGTGTTGAATTGGTATGGGATTAGACGATGCCCTGACCCATCATGGCGTCAGCCACCTTCTTGAAGCCGGCAATGTTGGCACCGGCTACCAGATTGTAGCCCAGGCCGCACTCTTCGGCTGCTTCCACGGAGGCGGTGTAGATGTTGTGCATGATGGTGTGGAGCTGCTTGTCCACTTCCTCGGCGCTCCAGCTAAGACGCTCGGAGTTCTGGCTCATTTCCAGACCGCTGACGGATACGCCGCCGGCATTGACAGCCTTGCTGGGAGCAACGGTGAGGCCCTGATCCATGAGGAAGTACAGCGCTTCGTTGGTGGTGGGCATGTTGGCAACCTCGATGTAATACTTGAGGCCGTTGTCCAGCATCTGCTGGGCTTCCTTCATGCCGATTTCGTTCTGGTATGCGCAGGGCATGCAGATATCCACCTTAACGCCCCAGGGCTTCTGCTTGGGGAAGAAGGGTACGCCGAACTTGTCGGAATAGTCCTGCACCCGGTTGCGGTTGCTGGAACGCATTTCCAGCAGGTAGGAAATCTTCTCCTCGGTGATAACGCCGTCTTCATCGTAGATATAGCCGTCGGGGCCGGAGAGGGTGACAACCTTGGCGCCAAGCTGAGCGGCCTTCTTGCACACGCCCCATGCTACGTTGCCGAAGCCGGAAACGGCAATGCGCTTGCCTTCCATGGGCTCGTTGTCATGCTTCAAAACTTCCTGCACATAATAGATGGCGCCGAAACCGGTAGCTTCGGGACGGATGAGGCTGCCGCCGAAGGAGCGGGCCTTGCCGGTGAAGGTGCCGTTGTCATAGGAATTGATGATACGCTTATACTGGCCGAACATGTAGCCGATTTCACGGCCGCCTACGCCCAAGTCGCCGGCGGGAACGTCTACGTTCATGCCGATGTGGCGGTAGAGCTCAGTAATGAAGCTCTGGCAGAAGCGCATGATTTCCATATCGCTCTTGCCGGTGGGATCAAAGTCGGCGCCGCCCTTGCCGCCGCCCATGGGGAGGCTGGTCAGGCTGTTCTTGAAAGTCTGCTCAAAGCCCAGGAACTTCATAACGGACTCGTTTACATGAGGTGCAAAGCGCAGACCGCCTTTGTAAGGCCCGATGGCACTGTTGAACTGCACACGGAAACCACGGTTTACCTTTACTTCCCCGGCATCGTTGACCCAGGGTACCCGGAACTGAATGATACGCTCGGGCTCAACAAGGCGTTCCAGCAGGGCGTTCTTCTCGAACTCAGGGTGCTTCTCAATGACCTTCTCCAAGGAACGGAGAACCTCTTCCACTGTCTGGATGAATTCGGTCTGGTTGGGGTCACGGCGTCTTACGTCCTCAATGACTCTCTCGATGTATGCGTTCATACTATCCTCCCAAAATATTTGCTTTTCCCTGCCGGGTTCCCTGCAGGGACCTTGCAAGTTCATAATATCACAATGAGAAAAGATGTCAATAGTCTGGAAATGATATACTATTTTATTTCTTAAAAAAAATTTGCTCGGCTGTATTTTTTTGTTCCCGGCCGTGTTTTTCCTTTTGAGGGCATAAAGAAACAGACGATCCGAAGACCGTCTGTTTTCTATCCTTATGGGATTTGGGGTGCTTACTTAATTACCTGCTGGGGCTCATGCTCCTGCCCCTCGGGATGCTGCTTGCGGCGAACCACGGTGTTTACCAGGATGCCCAGAATCAGAGCGCAGGCTACGGAGGTAATGGTCACCTGGCCGAAGGAAACGGTGAGGTTGCCGATGCCGGCGATGAGGATGGCGGAGACTACGAAGAGGTTCCGGTTGTCGTTGAGGTCAACTTCCTGCACCATCTTGAGGCCGGATACGGCGATGAAGCCGTACAGGGTCAGGCACACGCCGCCCATGACGCAGGCAGGGATGGAATCGAGGAAGGCTACCAGGGGAGCGATGAAGGCAACCAGTATGGCCATGACGGCGGCACCGGTGATGCTGACTACGGAAGCATTCTTGGTGATGGCTACGCAGCCCACGCTCTCACCGTAGGTGGTGTTGGGGCAGCCGCCGAA
>CAZPCH010000185.1:0-3684 GCA_964585055.1 uncultured Christensenella sp.
CTGCGCCATATTTCACTGCCGTAGGCAATTTCACCGCCCGCAGGGCGATTTCACCCACGCAAGGCGTGGCATTACGTTTCCCCATTGTCCGTTTCCCCTTCCTCGGGGGGAGAGGTGGGCTTGGGGGTATCCTTGGGGGAGGGGCTGGGGGTGGCCTTGGTGCCTACCTCCGTTACCTGCTCAATCTTATCGTAGACGGCGGTGTAGTCATAGACCAAAGTCTTGTTCCCGTTTTCAATGCGGTAGACCTTAATCTCCCATGTGGAGCCGTCATAGGCCTTTTGGATGACCTCGGAATAGTCCGTGGTCTCCTTTTTGTTGGGCTTGGTGGTGGGGTTCACGGCGGGATCCTCCTCCACGCAGGTGTTCTCCACCTTATACTCCACCCCGGGCTCCTCGGGGCCGTAGACCTCCACGTGGATGGTCTTCTTGTGGCTGGAGGAGGAGCACTTGGTGATGTATACGAAGACGTACAGGGTGCCGCTCTTGTTGTTCTTGAACTTAAAGTCAATGGAGCCGTAGTTCACCGTGGCGTCCATGCCCTCGTCCACATAGTCGGAGGGGAGGGAGTGCTCCTTGTGATAGGTAATGTCCACTCCGCAGCGCAAAAGGGCGTTGAACATGGTGGTGCTCACCTGGCACACGCCGCCTCCGGGCTCGGCACGGTGGCTGCCCCGGTACACGGCCGGCGCCAGAGCCCAGCCCTTTTTCTCACTGCGCTCGCCCGTGGTCTTGTTGAAGCTGAAGCTCTCTCCGGGCTCCAGCTCAATGACGTTCATAAGCCCGGCGGCCTTGCTGATGTTGGTGTCCCGGTTCTGACGGCGGGTAAGCTCCTCCTCGGTGGTGGAGCCTCCGGACTTGGTGAAGTAGTAGTCCGTGGAGAAGTCTGCCAGCTTGGTGGTCTGCTTCTTCAGCATCTCCACGGTGACGGCGGGCTTGGAGACGGTGATCTCCGGGGTCAGGGTGGTCTGCAGGGTGCCGGAGGACAGGGCGGAGGCAATCTGGGGCAGGAGGCTGTCGTAGTTCAGCTGCATGCCGTCGCTGCCTTCCGTATACTTAAACTCGGGCTGAGTATAGTCCTTGTAGCCGGAGGTCTTGTCCCCCACGGAGTAGCTGTCCTTCTCAATGGTCACTACGGCGTTGGCGGCGTGGCCGGGCAGTTGGTCGTTGAGGGCGTAGAGGGAAGCAAGGAGGGTCTGCTCGTCATAGAACAGGGGGGCGGTGACGCTGCCTCCTGCCATGGCAGAGGACAGGGCGGCGTCCAGATCATAGGCGGCGCCCAGCTCCTGACGGGTGAGGGTGTGGGTAAAGGCATCGGTCTGCAGGGTGATGGCGATGCCGTTGAGGGTCAATTCCAACTGCTGGGACAGGGAGGTGCGTGCATCGGCCACGGTCTTCCCCCCCACGGAAATGCCGTTGACGGAGGCATTGGCGGGGAGAACGTCCGTATCCTGTACGGGGGCCCCGGGGGCAGGGGAGGCGGCGGGGGAAGAAGAGGCATCGGGGGAGGGGTTAGACAGCTCCACAGAGTCCTGTTGGTTCTTTCGAATGAGGAACATAATGGACCAGACCAGAGCCCCGATGGCGGCCAGCAAGAACAGCAGGGACGCCAACAGCACCCGGCGCTGCTTCTGACGGGCTTTCTTCTTGGCGGCGGCACGGCGCTTGGCCGCACGGCGGGCCTTTTCCTCCTCGCTGAGAGGGGGCTTTGAAGAGGAAGACTTCCCCGATGTCCCCTTGGCGCTGCTCTTAGAAGGGCTTTTTTTGGAGGCGGAGGGGGTATTCTCCCGCTTGGCTTTGATATTTGTATATTGCAGCTCCTGAGACTGCTTGTCGGAAGGCGATTTTTTCGTATACATATTTGCATTATACACGGTTTCCCTTCCCAGTTCAACCATATAAGAAAAATTCATAAGAGAAAATACCCTTGGGCGGATTCCGTTGCGCTTGGAGGGCAAATGTAGTATACTATAAACGTGGGCGCAAGAGCCCAAGGAGGTACACAGCATGTTCCATATCGTATTGGTGGAGCCGGAGATCCCCCAGAACACCGGCAACATTTCCCGCACCTGCGCCGTCACCGGGTCGGCCCTGCACTTGGTGCGCCCGCTGGGCTTCTCTGTGGACGACCGTCAGCTTAAGCGGGCGGGGCTGGACTACTGGCACAGTTTGACCCTCTTCTACCACGACAGTCTGGAGGAGGTGCTCTCCCTGTACCCCGACGCCCGCTTCTTTTACACCTCCACCCACGCCTCCCGCCGCTACAGCGACGCGGAGTATCGGGACGGGGACTTTCTGGTTTTCGGCAAGGAGACGGCGGGGCTGGGGCCAAAAGTGCTCTCGGAGCATGCCCAGGAGACCATCCGCATCCCCATGGGGAAGGACCAGCGCTCTCTGAATTTGAGCAATGCGGCGGCCATTGTCCTCTATGAAGCCCTGCGGCAAAATTCTTTTTTGGGATTATCATAAAAAAGCTTGCTTTTTCCGCATTGCTGTGCTAAGATAGTTCCGTTCGATTTCTGCAAAGGAGGTGGACTTGGATGGGTAAGTTTTGTGAAGTCTGCAACAAGGGTGTCATGTCCGGCAACCTGGTGAGCCACTCTAAGCGTAGGACCAAGCGCAGCTGGGCGCCCAATGTACAGCGGGTTCATGTAATCGTCGACGGGAAGACCCAGGCGATGAACGTGTGCACGCGGTGCCTCCGTTCCGGCAAGGTCGTTCGCAGCATCTGAGTTACTTGGCAAAAAGCCATGAGCCGCTCTTACAAAAGAGTGGCTTTTTTTCTATCATCTTGGGGAGATACAGCCATGCGCATTACAAGCAGAACCAACGAGCGGATCAAGGCCGCCCGGGGGCTGAAGGAGAGCAAGTACCGCCGGGAGCGGGGCGTGCATTTTATTGAAGGGGACAAGCTGGTCAGGGAGGCTTTGACTTCGGGAATGGAGGTAAAGACCCTCTTTTACCGGGAGGGCACGGAGCCCCCTGCAGGGGCGGAGGAGACGGTGGAGGTCACCGAAGCCGTGCTGGAAGCCCTGTGCCAGGGGACGCCTCAAAACCTGTGCGCCGAGGTGGGCACCCCCAACACCACCCCGCCCAAAGAATACACGGGGCTGGTGGCGGTGCTGGAGCATCTGCAGGATCCGGGGAACGTGGGCACCATTCTGCGCACGGCGGATGCGCTGGGAATTTCGGCTGTGCTGTTGTCCCCCCAATGCGCCGACCCCTTTTCCCCCAAGGCCATGCGGGCGTCCATGGGCTCGGCCTACCACGTTCCCGTGTATGTGGGGGAGGTGCCTGAGGAGCTGAAGCGGATGCAGAAGCAGGGGTATACCTGCCTGTGCGGGCACTTGAAGGGGGCGGAGAAGCTGCCTGAGAGGACGGAGAAGATGGCGCTGGTCATTGGAAACGAGGGGCAGGGGGTCACGGAGGAGACGGCCCAACTGTGCACCCTGTACCGTCTGCCCATGAAGGGGCGGGCGGAGAGCCTGAACGCCGCCGTCTTTGCGGCGCTGATGCTGTACGAGCTTAGTAAATGATGCCTATGGCGGGAACGCCGCAGGCAGTGAAATTTGCGCTTTGCGCAAGTGAAATATGGCTTTGCCATGTGAAATATGCCTTCAGCATGTGAAATCTGCCTTTCAGGCAGGTTTATGTAGGGATGCTCTGCATCCCTTTTTTATTCGC
>CAZPCH010000186.1:0-1088 GCA_964585055.1 uncultured Christensenella sp.
GGTTCCTCTGTATGAAAAAGCCCATGTATCCGTGGAGGTTACTCTATGAAGGCTGTATTTCCGAAAAATTTCCTTTGGGGCGCCGCTTCCAGCGCCTACCAGATTGAAGGGTACGCTCTCTCTGACGGCGGCGGCATGTCGGTTTGGGACACCTTCTCCCACACCCCCGGGAAAATAGCCTATGGGGACAATGGGGACATTGCCTGCGATTCCTACCACCGCTACGGGGAGGATATTGCCCTGCTGAAGCAGATGGGGGCAAAAGGTTACCGTTTCTCCACCAGCTGGGCACGGGTGGATCCCAACGCCGACGGCAACTGGAACGAACAGGGGCTTGCCTACTACGATAAGGTTGTAAACCTGTGTCTGGAAGCAGGAATCGAGCCCTGCATGACCCTCTACCACTGGGAGCTTCCCCAGGCGGCGGAGGAGCGGGGCGGCTGGCAAAGTGAGGAAACGGCTCAGGCCTTTGGCCGATTCGCCGGCATGATGGCCGCTCATTTTCGCGGCAGAGTCCGTTTCTATTTTACCTTGAATGAGCCCCAGTGTACCGTGGGGCTGAGCTATGACACAGGCGTGTACGCCCCGGGTCTGCAGTTGAACCGAGAGGGTGTGTTTCGGGTGCATGTCCATCAGCTTCTGGCTCACGGGTATGCCCAAAGAGCCATAAAGGCGGCGGATCCTGATGCCGTGGTGGGCATTGCCAGCACAGGCAGACTATGCTACCCGGAGACGGAAACCCCCGAAAACATTCAGGCGGCTCGAAAAGCCACCTTTGCCGTATCGCACACCGACTGGACTTTTACCCACAACTGGCTGCTGGATCCCATATGCTTGGGTCGGTTTCCCGACTGTGCAGGCACCGAACTGGAGGCGCTGACCCGAATGGTTTCCCCGGAGCAAATGAAAATCATCCATACCGTTCCCGATGTGCTGGGCTACAATATCTATAACGGCCACGCTGTCCGTGCCCAAGAGAACGGCTTTGCCTATGCGCCAAAGTACCCCGGCTTCCCTCGGACGGCCATGAAATGGCCCGTTACCCCGGAGGTGCTGGATTGGGGGGTGCGCTTTTTGTACGAACGTTA
>CAZPCH010000186.1:1098-3682 GCA_964585055.1 uncultured Christensenella sp.
GCTGCAACGATCGGATTTATTTGGACGGAAAGGTGCATGACCGGGATCGAATTGACTTTTTGACCCGCTATCTGGCCGCCCTAAGCCGAGCAATAGAACATGGAGCCGATGTCCGAGGCTACTTCCAGTGGTCTTTGACCGATAACTTTGAGTGGAGCAACGGCTACGGGGAGCGTTTCGGCCTGATTTACATCGATTTTCCCACCGGCCGCCGTATACCGAAGGACTCTTTCCATTGGTATCAAAATTTGATTCAATCCGGCACCATGGAGTTTTAACGGACGGATTTATATAAACCCGAACGTCTCAAACCGCCCGCAGTATCCCCTTGCAAAACAGCATTCAAAAAAGCACGCTTCTGCGTGCTTTTAGTTTTTCGACAAACTATATCTCGTTTTCCGCTGAAGTAAAGGGAAAGAATCCAGGCCGAGGTTCACAGCCCAAAAAGCAAAGAGACCCATGTATATGTGAGCCTCTCCGGACAGCAATCCAGCGAATTGTTGTCCAGCTGGCTGGCGAGGCATTAGCGTAGCCAGACTGAGGGTTTTGGTTCTTAAGTTAATGGCATTACGTTGGTTTACAAGGGTGCCCAAATCTCTGAGGGCATCGGCCAAGTCGGAGTCCGCACCGCCAAAGTCGGAAGTCCATGTGTTGTAGTTCCCTGAGGGCGAAAGGATGCAGTCATACATATTCTGATAAGCCTTGTAGGCGTCCTTGATTTCCAACAGCTCCCCGGTTTCCTTGTTGTAACCCCCTCCTAAAAATGCTTGTGCTTTTTTATTCCCCCTTGGCCCTTAGGAGCCGCCTGCGAGACAGACGTCGCAGGGCTTGTATGCACCGCTTTCGTACTGTTCTTTGGTCAAACGCTTTACGCTGTTTTTCCCCTTTACATAGCCGCAGTCCTTGCTGTGGTACCGAAACCCGGTGGGAGTAACGTAATACTCCCCGTAGTAGGTATTTTGGCAATAGGCCCTGTAGCCGAAAAAGCCGCCGACCATAAGCAGAAGGACAAGCACAGCGGCGGCAATGCAGACGCCCTTGTGCCTTTGTACCCCGCCCGTCATTTTCTGCATGGGGCTTTGGTAGAGCAGATAGTGGGCAAACTCGGAGGCCTCATGCTCCTCTACCACATCTCTGCCGAGAATGGGAGAGGAAGTAAGATGGTTGCAGTAGATATGGCCTTCCTCGTGGGCAAGGACCATGAGCTTTTCTTTATCGGTCAGATCCTCGTGAAGAAAGACCAGCCGCTTTTGGGAGTCCGCATAGGTGAACCCCTTGGAGCGTTTGCAGTACTCCTCCAAGCCCAGAGCATCGATGAGGGCGCTCACGTTGACATTGTTGACAACGTTATTGAACTCCACAATGGTGTAGCCCTGTTTGCGGATGGCCCCACGAAGAGTCTCCAGCGTAACCTTTTTCAGCTTGTATTCCTTTAAAAAGGCTTTGGTTTTCTTTTGCATGCTGTTACTCATCTTTTTTACTGTCCGCAATGATGGCACGGATGGCATTGAGGGCCCGAATATCCCGCTCCGTAGCCGTTTCCTCCGCAATGGGGGTGCCGTCAAAGGCCTTTATTACGGCTTTCTCGGGCAGATTTGTACAACGTGCGTACTCGTCCATAATGATTTTACGAACGGCCTGCAGGGCTTGGTCGTCCAGCTTTTCCACAATCTCCTGGGTCTTCTCCCCCAAAAACTGACTGAACTCAAAGCTGGAAAAGTCTACTCCCTCATTAAACCGCAGAATAAGCTCCGTGGGGAACAGGGATAAGTGCCGCATCAGTTGGTGGGTCTTTTGGTTGTGATCATAGAACAGCACCAAAGACAGGTAGGTGTTCCAGGACATCTGACGGATTTTTCTTTCGATTGAACTGTAGGTTTGCCTGGATATGCCGATGAGATTGGCCAGCTCCTCCTGAGACACCCCCGCCTGCGCCCGCAGAATGGCGAGATGGGGAGTAAGCATTGCAATAAAGCCGTCCTTCTCTTCATCGGTCAGGAACCATTTTGAAACAGACTCCACGAAAAATCTCCTTTCTTCGCATTTTATGCAAAATATCCGACTGGGTGGTGAGTTTTTGCAGCTCATGCTGTTTAAACTATACAGGTTGTTGTCGGATTTGTCAATAGATGCGAAGAAAATGTCAAGTAAAGAGACTATTTGACATCCGTAACGTAGTAGATTTTACGCCTACCTCGTCTGTTTGCCGCATTCTTTCCTGCCGTGTGGAAGATGTCATGGAATATGTGAAAGACGTTCAGGAATAAGAACCGAGGAGAGGCGGCGAAAGGCCCCTCTCCTCTTTCTCTTATGCGCCTTTACCGCACATGCTCCAAGGTCCCCTGCCGGCATGCGGTGCGAAATTCCGTAGGGGTCATGGCATAGGTCTTCCGAAAGCAGCGGTTGAAGTAGCTGGCATCGGAAAAGCCGCAGGAATAGGCGATTTCGGCAATGCTCTTGCCGTCCATGCGTTTTAATTCTTCCGCCGCTTTTTGAAGGCGGTAGCCGATGAGATACTCTATGGGCGTGGTGCCAAGGGCCCTTTTAAACAGCCGCAAGCAGGTGCTGATGCTGATTTCCCCGC
>CAZPCH010000187.1:0-1918 GCA_964585055.1 uncultured Christensenella sp.
GGATATGGGCATGGAGTCTTACTATATGTATCGGCAGAAGTACATGAATGGGAATCTGGAGAACGTTGGATACGCTCAGCCCGGCTTGGAGTGCATGTACAACATCGACATGATGGAGGAAACCGTATCCATTTTAGCCCACGGAGCAGGTGCCATAACCAAGCGGGTCTTTGGCGGCGAGAATCGTGTGGAGCGTCTGCCCAATCCCAAGGACGTACCTACGTATTTTGAAAAACAGCCTGTGCTTTTTGAAAAAAAGCGGGCATTGTTTGAAAATTAAGCTTCATTCTGCATGTAAAGCAGGATGAAACGGGCAAAATAAAGCATACTTTAAAGGAGAAACGCAATGGAGAACATGCAGCATATCGAAAGTCAGGCGGAGCTGGACGCTCTGCTGGCGGAAAACAAACTGGCACTGGTGGATTTCTGGGCGCCCTGGTGCGGCCCCTGCCGCATGATGGCCCCCATTTTTGAGGAAGTCAGCGGCGACTATGTTGGTAAGGTTGCCTTTGCAAAGGTCAATGTGGATGACAACCGAGAGCTGGCCAAGAAATACCGCATCATGAGCATTCCCCAGCTCCTTCTCTTTGAGAACGGAGAATTGAAGGAGACCATCGTCGGCGTCAGCGACCAACCCAAAGAGGACATTTCCGCTCTGCTGGATAAGAATCTGTAAACCATGACCCACAAGGGGATTTACATGGACAACGCCGCCACCACCCGCTTAAGCTCGGGTGCGCTGGCGGCTATGCTGCCTTATATGGAGATGGAGGGAGGGAATCCCTCCGGTGCTCACCGCTACGCGAGAGAAGCCAAAAAAGCCTTGGAACAGTCCCGCCGCACCATGGCGGAGGGGCTTGGCTGTCGTCCCGAAGAATTGATTTTTACCTGTTCCGGCAGTGAGGGCGACAACATGATTCTGCGGGGAGCGGTGCGGGGAGAAAAGCGGCATATTATCGCCTCTGCCGTGGAGCATCCCGCCGTATTGAACACCCTGAAGGACATGGAAAAGCGGGGAGAGTGTACCTATACTCTTCTGCCCGTAGACGAAGAGGGCACTGTTTCCGTTGAGAGTTTGGAAAAGGCCATACGGCCGGACACCTGCCTTGTGTCCGTGATGCTGGCTAACAACGAGGTAGGCACCATAGAGCCTATCGAGAAGCTGTGCGCATGCGCACACACCCACGGCATACGCTTTCATACGGACGCTGTGCAGGCTGTGGGACATATTCCCGTGCAAATAACGACTTTGGGAATAGACTATCTCACTCTTGCGGCCCATAAGTTTCATGGCCCAAAGGGTGTGGGCGCCGTGTATATGAAGAACGGCGCTCCTATGCACCCCTTTATTACCGGCGGGGAGCAGGAAAAAGAGCGGCGGGCCGGTACGGAAAACGTTCCCGGTATTGTGGGCATGGCCTTTGCCCTTGAGGAACAGCTTTCCTCTTTGCAGGAGGATATGGAGCGGGTTGCCCTGCTTCGGGATAGGCTTATACACGGAATCCTGCAAGCAGAGCCGAAAGCACGGCTGAACGGACCCAAAAAAAATCGTCTTCCGCAAAATGTCAGTTTCAGCTTCCCCGACATTGCCGCCGACCAGCTTCTTATGTTTCTCGATCAGCGAGGCATTGCCGCATCCTCAGGCTCCGCCTGTACGGCAGGGTCTTTGGAACCCTCTCATGTGCTTTTGGCCATGGGACGGGACGCAAAAGAGGCCCGCAGTGCCTTGCGGCTGAGTTTGTCCCGCTTTACCACGGCGGAGGAAACGGAGACGGTGCTCAAAACGGTGCTGGAAGCAGTGAACGCTACTCTGGTACGCTGGCGGAAAAAACTGTATATTGTGCCAAGAAACTTTCTGATGGTTCTGTTTTGCGTATTTCGATTGGCAGTGCCACGATGGGAACACTGGTGCTGGGAA
>CAZPCH010000187.1:1928-3641 GCA_964585055.1 uncultured Christensenella sp.
AGCAGTGAACAGACTGGGACAAGGGAGATAAACGAAACTGCTTATAAAATTCGTCCTGTCCCGCCATACTATTTTCCGAAAGCAGACCACTGCTTGAAGAAGGAAAAAGGAGGCAACAAGGATGAAGTCGGTATTTATGGTAGCCGGCATGGCGGCAGGCGCGGCTTTGGCCGTAACCGCTGTTTCCGCCATATACCCGGACGTCATGAAGCGCATGAAGCGGGACGGGAGCAGAACCCTTCGCTCCCTGAAGCGCACGGCGGGAATCCGCTAAAACAACACAAGGAAAGAAGAGCGGCCGATAGAGCCGCTTTTCTATTGTGTTTTTCGATAGAAATACCGCTTGACAATGGCATAAAAGAGGTCTAATATTGGGGCTTGTTCGAAGAAAATGAAGCGGGGGAAGAAAGAGGCATCCCCCGGAAGGAGTAAACATGTCAACGTTGTTGTCGGCGGCCGTAGCCCTGCTTATTGGGTTGCTTATGACCCGAGTATTTAAATATCTGCATCTGAATTTCCCCGATGTTACGGCCTTTTTGCTTGCCGGACTCATTACCGGCCCCTTTGGACTGGGGAGACTGAATATTCCCGGACTGGGGTTTCCCGCCTTTTCCGATGCGGAAAATTTGAGCATGCTTTCCAACTGCGCCTTAGGCTTCATCGCTTTTTCCATCGGAAATGAATTCCGCCTGAGCCAGTTAAAAACCATCGGCAAACAGGCCCTGGCGGTAGGCATCGTGCAGGGGCTTGTAGCGGCCGCGCTGGTGGATATTGCCCTTGTCTGTTTGCACTTTGCTATGCCGGAGACCCTAAGCATTCCCGCCGCCATTACCCTTGGCGCCATCGCCACGGCCACGGCACCGGCCGCAACCTTGATGGTAGTGCGCCAATACAAGGCAAAGGGGAAACTGACGGATATTTTGCTGCCCGTGGTTGCTTTAGATGATGCGGTGGGACTGGCGGTTTTTGCCGTGTCTTTCGGCATCGCCAATGCCCTTGTCAGCGGGCAGGTGAACCTTGTTTCCATTGTGGTGGAACCTTTACTGCAGATTGTGCTGTCCCTGTTGCTTGGCTCTCTTATGGGCTGGCTCTTGACCCAGATAGAGAAGACTTTCTTTTCCAACTCCAACCGTCTGTCCCTGACCATCGGCTTTGTGGTGCTGACGGTTGCCCTTTCTATGATAGAGTTTACCGTGGGCTCTGTGCATATTGCTTTTTCCACACTGCTGGTGTGCATGATGCTGGGCACAGTGTTCTGCAACATCTGCCCCTTGGCACCCGATCTCATGGAGCGGGCAGACAGGTGGACGGCACCTTTGTTTGCTCTTTTCTTTGTCATCAGCGGTGCGGAGCTGGATTTAAACGTGTTCCGTGACGGCGCTGTGATTCTTGTGGGCATCGTCTATATTCTTTTCCGCTCTGCTGGCAAGTACTTTGGCGCCTACGGAAGCTGCGCCGCAACGGGCTGCGAGGAGAACGTGAAGAAGTATTTGGGCATTACCCTTTTGCCTCAGGCAGGTGTGGCGCTGGGTATGTGCGTAACCGCCGCTTCCCTGGGGACTACGGACGGGGCGCTTATCCGTAATATTGTTCTGTTCAGCGTGCTGATTTATGAATTGGCAGGGCCTTTGCTGACCCGCTGGGCACTGACCAAAGCCGGAGATATTCACCCCATGGCACCCGAGGTGCAGAACCGCCGAGCAGAAAAGCTCA
>CAZPCH010000188.1:0-648 GCA_964585055.1 uncultured Christensenella sp.
CCATGTCCTGCCGCTGGCGGCGGCCGTAGTACAAGGTGCGGCAGCGGTGAAGCTGCTCAAAGTCCGGCACGTCATAAAAGAGGGTCAAGGGAGGATTCTCCTCCTCTGCGCCTCCCCCCGCCAGCAGACTGCGGAGAATGCGCTTGGCTCTGCCGTCATAGATATACAGATACTGCCGCCCGGAGCCGGGAGAAGCGCCCCCCATCTCCGTCCCTCCAGCAGGATGCAGGTTCTTTAAAAGCTGTTCCGGTTCCATCTGCAAGGCGGCGGCAATCTCCCACAGGGTGTTGACATCCAGAGAGATGGTGCCCTGCTCGTATTTACCCAAAGTGGCCTTGCTTTTGTGAATGCGCCCGGCCAGCTCCTCCAAAGTGATATGATTGGCTCTGCGGTACAGGCGGATATTCCCGCCGATGGTCTTGTCCAGTTCCGACATCTGCTTCCTCTTTTCTCACAAGAATATGCATATTTCCCCTGCAGCGCAGGTACCAACGGGTTTCTGTCTCCATTATAAGGGGCAAAAAGTCTCTTGTAAAGAGACTTTGGAAAGTATATTCTCACCCCGTGTCATCATATAGGATTTGCCACGAAAATGAGAAGCCGATACAATAAAAGAAACCTGAAGGGAAGGCCTCCGCAGATGAAACA
>CAZPCH010000188.1:658-3600 GCA_964585055.1 uncultured Christensenella sp.
AATGTGCTGGTTCTTGGATTTGCCCTGTTTGCCATGTTTTTCGGTGCAGGAAACCTGATTTTCCCTCCCATGCTGGGGCAGGCCGGCGGCGAAAACTGGCTGTACGGATTCGGTGCCTACATTTTGATAGACGCAGGCCTGGCCATGCTGGCGCTCATGGCTTCCTTCCACTGCGAGGGGGGCATTGCCCGCATTGCCCGGGATCAGTTGGGAGACGCTCCCGCCCTCATTCTGCTGTTCATGAATGCCCTGTGTCTGGGGCCTTTGGTGGCCATTCCCCGCACTGCCTCCACCACCTTTGAAATTGCCATTGCACCCATGCTTCCCGGAGTCTCCTCCTGGGTCTTTGCCTTCATTTTCTTCGCCGTCGTCATTGTTCTTTGCCTGAAACCGGGCAAGGTCGTGGACATTATCGGGAAAGTGCTCTCCCCGCTGATGTTCGTGTGCCTGCTCGTTCTCATCGGCGCAGGTATGCTTTTCCCCCTGGGTCCTATTGAGGGGGGTCTGGATCTGAGTGCTTCCTTAAAGATGGGGCTTGAAAACGGATACCAGACCATGGACATGCTGGGGGGTCTGCTCTTCGCCGTTGTCGCCATGATGAGCGTTACGTCCATGGGCTTTACCACCAAGAAATCCCGTATGAAGGTGGTAGGTCTGTCGGGACTGGTGGCCAGCTTGGCCCTGCTCATCGTGTACGGCGGTTTGGCGTATTTGGGCGCCACCGCTTCCTCCGCAGAAGGGATGCAGGGGCTCTCCTCCACGGGACTGCTCTTGTCCATTACCAATTCCCTGCTGGGCCCCTGGGGCGGCATCATTCTTGGCGTCATAGTAGCCTTCGCCTGTTTGACCACCGCCATCGGGCTGGTTTCTTCCTGTGCAGAGACCTTTGTATCCCTTTCCGGAGACCGCCTGCGCTATAAGCCCCTGCTCATTGTCATCAGCCTTGTGTCCTTGGTGCTGAGCAATCTGGGAGTGGAGGCCATCATCTCCATTGCCTCCCCCATTCTGCAGGTCATCTACCCCATGTTTATGATCATGGTGGTTCTCTCCTTCTTCAGCAAGCACATCTCCAAGCGGACGGTGTACCAGTGTGCCGTGGGCGCCGCCTTTTTGGTTACGCTTCTTCATGAGGTGGGGCTAAGGCTGTCCCATCCCATTGAAATGACCTTTTTGCCCCTGTACGATTTGGGGCTGTACTGGGTGGTGCCCGCTTTGCTGGGCGGCATCCTGGGGGCACTGCTCCCCTGTAAAAAAACGGAAAGTGTCACCGATTCAAAAACAGTATAAGTTTTTTGTCTGCCCGGGGTATACAAACTCCGGGTTTTGTATTATACTGTATACATAAAAGCAGGCGGTAACCTGCCGCCAACCGGCCTATTGGCCGCAAAACAAAATTTCAAAAACGAAGGAAGGAAGGCTTACAGTATGATTCCCAAGATGATGGATGCACTGGTGAAGACCGAAAAGGGCCCCGGCCTCACTCTCATGCAGGTACCCGTCCCCGAAGTCGGCATCGGCGAGGTGCTCATCAAGATTCACAAGACCGCCATCTGCGGCACGGATGTTCACATTTACAACTGGGATCCCTGGTCTCAGGAGCACATCCGCCCCTCCATGACCATCGGCCATGAATACGTAGGCGAGATTGCCGCCATCGGCCCCGGGGTAGAGGGCTACCATGTGGGACAGATTGTTTCCGGCGAAGGGCACATTGTCTGCGGACGGTGCCGGAACTGCCGTGCAGGCAACGGCCAGTGGTGCAAGCATACCCACGGCGTAGGCGTGGATCGGGACGGTGCCTTTGCCCAGTATCTGTGCATTCCCGCCACCAATCTCATTGTCATTCCCCAAGGCATGGACGAGGACGTGGTTTCCTTCTTCGATGCTTACGGCAACGCCTTCCATACCGCCACCATGTTTGACGTCATCGGCGAGGACGTTCTCATTACCGGAGCGGGCCCCATCGGCATCATGGCCGCCGGCATCTGCGCCAAAACCGGCGCCCGCCGTGTAGTCATCACCGACGTGAACCCCTACCGCTTGGAGCTGGCCAAGAAGATGGGCGCCACCGCCACGGTAAATCTGAAGGAGCAGAGTCTGGAAGAGGTCATGAAGGAGCAGAACATTGTGGAAGGCTTCGATGTGGGCTGTGAAATGAGCGGCAGTCCTGCGGCTTTGAACCAGATGATCGACCACATGCGCAACGGCGGCAAGATTGCTCTTTTGGGCATCTCCTCCAAAAACGAGGTGGCTCTGAACATGAACAAGGTCATCTGGAACGGCCTCACCATGCAGGGCATCTACGGCCGCAAGATGTATGAGACTTGGTACAAAATGATGTGTCTGGTGGAGGCCGGCTTCGATCTGACCCCCGTCATCACCCACCGCTTCCACTACACCGACTTTGAGAAGGGCTTTGAGGCCATGAACAGCGGCAAGTCCGGCAAGGTCGTATTGAACTGGATTTAATTTTATCAGGAGGAATCCCATGAAAAAAGCGTACGAATTCTATCAGCAGGAGCTTGCCGCCATTCGGGAAGCCGGTACCTACAAGGACGAGCGCATTATCGTCACTCCCCAGAAGAGCCGCATCGACACCACCGTGGCTCACGGGGTGGTAAACATGTGCGCCAACAACTATCTGGGGCTTTCTGACAATCAGGAGCTCATGGACGCCGCTAAGGCCTCCTACGATGAGTGGGGCTTCGGTCTGTCCTCCGTCCGCTTCATCTGCGGCACCCAGGGCATCCACAAGGAGCTGGAAGGCCGCATTGCCCGCTTTGTGGGCATGGAGGACGCCATCCTCTATTCCTCCTGCTTCGACGCCAACGGCGGCCTTTTTGAGACCATTCTCACGGAGCAGGACGCCATCATCTCCGACGAACTGAACCACGCCTCCATCATCGACGGCGTCCGTCTGTGCAAGGCCAAGCGCTGGCGCT
>CAZPCH010000189.1:0-3584 GCA_964585055.1 uncultured Christensenella sp.
CGTGGATGACCAGATTGCCGTCGCAGGAGCAGCCGGAACCGAAGTCGGAGCACTTGCTGATGCGGGTGTTCATGGCGGCTTCCTTGACATCGGCGGTTTCGTCGATGATCATGGTGGAGTTGCCTGCGCCGGAGCCGTAAGCGGGGGTGCCGGAGCTGTAAGCGGACTTGACCATGGGACGACCGCCGGTGGCGATGACCAGACCGGCACGGCTCATGAGCTCCTTGGTCAGAGGAATGCTGGGCTTTTCGATGCACTGGAGGATGTCCGCAGGAGCGCCTTCCTTCTCAAGAGCCGCCCGCATAATGTCCACGGCCTTCTTGGTCACGGCCTTGGCACGGGGATGGGGGGAGAAGATGAGCACGTCGCGGGCCTTGATGGCGTACACGGCCTGGCCGGCGGGGGTCAAAACGGGGTTGGTGGTGGGCACCAGAGAGGCAATCACGCCTACGGGCTTGGCGTATTTTGCAAGGCCCTTCTCGGGAATCTCTTCGATGACGCCGACGCTCTTTGCACGCAGGGCGTCACGGAGAATGCCCTTTACCTTGTTGCGCTTGCCTACCTTGCTGACGGGATCCCCAAGGCGGGTCTCCTCCACGGCTTCGTAAGCAAGAGGCTTCCAGGTCTGCATGTTGACCAGGGACCAGGCAACGGCCTGAATCAGCTTATCTACCCGAGCCTGATCGTAGGTTTCGATGATTGCGGCGGCCTTTTGGGCCCGTGCAAACATTTCGTCCATCATTTTGACTTCTTCCACGGTGATCTCTCTGTCTGCCATAGTAAATGCTCCTTTTGATACAACCCCGTTGGGGATGAATTTGCAGGGATTTTCCCTATGCCCTTACTATAAAACCGGGGGATCGGTTTGTCTAATACAGCTTTTTCGAAAAGTTCATAGAAAGATTCTATGAGCTTCTTGAAACCGGGGAGATTTTCCCGTATAATAGAGAAAAACAATGAAAGCCGGAGGACACCCCATGACCCTGATGCAGCTGCAATACTTCAAGGCCCTGGCCCAAAGCATGAACTATACCAAAACCGCCGAGGAACTGCACATTGCCCAGCCCAGTCTGAGCTATGCCATCAGCGCCTTGGAAAAGGATTTGGGGGCGGAGCTCTTCGTGCGGGAAAAGAAGCGGGTGGTGAAGCTGAGCCCCTATGGGGAGTGCTTCTTGCCCTTTGCCCAGCGCACCCTGTCCGCTCTGGAGGAGGGGGTAAGGGCCGTGCGCCAGATGCAGGCGGATCCAGAGGGGAGCGTGGTGACCCTTGGCTACTTTTACAGCATTTCCTCCGACTTCATCCCCTCCATTGTGGAGGGCTTTCAGAAGCGGCCGGGGACGGGGGATGTGTCCTTCCTCTTTGCCCAGCATATGAACAAGGATTTGCTCAGCGAGCTGAAGGGGGGACGCATCGATTTAGCCTTCTGCGTCACCGCCGATAAGGACGTGGAGTGTGCCAAGATTGGGGAGCAGCCACTGTATGCGGTGGTGCCCAACGGACACCGTCTGGCAGGGGAAAAGAGCGTATCCGTGCAGGATCTGGCGGAAGAGAAGATGGTGCTTCTGCACAAGAGCAGCGGTCTTAGAGCCACGGTGGAGGAGCTTTTCTCCGAGGAGGGGGTGCCTTTGCACATTGCTTACGAGACTCAGGAGTGCAACAGCACCCTGCAGTTTGTAAGCATCGGCAGGTATGTGACCATTATGCCCCGCATCCCTGCCATGGAACTGCAGGCGGTAACGGCCATTCCCCTCAGGGGGAGGCACACCTGCCGCTCCATCTTTTTGGCGTGGCGGAAGGACGAGGAGCTGTCCAACGCCGTGCGGCGGGTGCGGGACTTCGTGCTGGACGAGTGGAGCGACTTAAGCGCCAGCACCTTCACCATGGAATGCTGAAAGGGGAACGCCCGTTCCCGTAACGAAAAAGCACCCGGATGTCCGAGTGCTTTTGTTTTCTCTTTCCCAGAGATTAATACTTGCGCTTACGAGCGGCTTCTGCCTTCTTCTTGCGCTTTACGCTGGGCTTTTCATAATGCTCACGGCGGCGGACTTCGGCCAGGACGCCACTACGGGCGCACTTGCGCTTCCATCTTTTCAGAGCGCTTTCCAGGGATTCGTTTTCTCCCACGCGGATTTCCATTTTTTCACCCCCCTCTTGAGCCAAACATCAGGTGCGGGAACACCGTTCCCAAATGCACCTTGAATATTATAGCGTAAGACCTTCTGCAAGTCAATCTTTTTTTGTGCAGGGATTTTCTTTTCTCCGACCCTTACCAGGCGTTCTCCAGAGTGAAGGCATTTTCGCTTTCGTCCCAGTATTTATACCGGTCGGAGTTGAGATAGGGGCTGTAGGTGGACACATGGATGGAGCGGTCGGCAGGGTCAAAGGTCAGCATGCGGAAAAAGCCCAGCCCGTTCTCCTCGTCCGCCTGAAAATCGCAGAGCAGCGCCGTCACCGTATGCCCCGCCTCGTAGGTCTTGGTCAGGCGGGCGGCGGTGTGATAGTGGCCGCAGAGAATCAGCCGCACATTGGGGCAGAGGCTTACCAGCTCCTTTTCAATCCGCTTTCCCCGTTCGGAGAAGGCGGCTTCGTGGCCGATGTAGCTGTGGGTGACGAAGATGGCGATATGATCCGAATGGCTGCTTAGCACCTCCTTGGCCCAGCTTACAAAGCCGTCGTCGGAAGAGCGCAGCCAGCCCAGCCCCAGAATCAAAAACTTCTCTCCGCCTGCTTCCAAGGTGGTATACCAGCACTTGCCCCCTTCATAAAGGCGGTCAGGATCCCGCACGTCGCACAGGGCACGGGGGAAGTAGTTTTCCTCATAGTGATTGCCGCCGCCGCCCACATCGTGGTTGCCGGAGACGCAGTAAAAGGGCACCTTGCCCTCCAGACGACTGACGGCCTCGGCGGCGTTGTTCCACTGGCGCTCCCCGCTGTAGGAGTCCACAATGTCCCCCGTGTGCAGAATGGCCAGAATGTTTTGGGACTCCCTATTTTCCACGGCATACTCCGTCATGGAGTAAAACACCTCCGGGTAACGGTAGGTGTACACCTGGGTGTCGGAGAACCAGCACAGGGTAAAGGGCGTAGGCTCCGGCTCGGGGGTAGGCTCGGGAGTGGGCGTAGGCGAAGGGGAGGGCGTGGGCGTAGGCACGGGGGAAGGGGAGGGGGAGAAGACGTGAAGCACCTGGGAGACGGGGGTCTCCGCGGCGGGCTCCATATAGGGAGAGGCCGTAGGGGCAGAGGGCATTTCCAAAGTCCCCTGTCCGCAGGCGCACAAACACAGCAGCAGCCCCCCTAAGAGCCCCAAGGCAAAAGTCTTTCCGTATATGCGCATGTATATCCCCCCCGGTTTCCCGTTAAATCCTTGTTGAAGCAGATTCAGTATAAAAGCAAGAAGGGCCGGTGTCAAGGCGTCCCGCTTCTTTTTGGGGAAAAAGAGCTTTTTGACTTTGACGGATGAAATCCATCCGATGGATGGGTGAAATCTGCCTTTCAGGCAGGTTTAGGTAGGGATGCTCCGCATCCCTTATATTCGCTTATCCCCTCAGTCTTGCTTCGCTTACGCTACGCAATCCAGCTCCCCT
>CAZPCH010000190.1:0-3547 GCA_964585055.1 uncultured Christensenella sp.
CAATCTGTTGGACGAAAGATTACACTCCCATAAGACCGGCCATATCGTAACGCCCGGGTTTCTGAGAAGAGATATACACGGCGGCCTTGAGCCCACCGGTAGCAAAGAGCGCCTTGCTGTAGGAGCGGTGGGCAATGGACAGCTCCTCGTTGGGGCCGAAGAAACGCACCACGTGCTCTCCCGGCACGGTGCCCCCTCTAAGGGAGTGCATGCCAATCTCTCCCTTTTCCCGCCGCTTATGGGTATCGTGGCGGCCGTAAACCAAGGGACTTTCCTCTTCCCTGCCCCGTCTTACGGCTTCCGCCAGCATGGCGGCGGTGCCGCTGGGAGCATCATACTTAAGGTTGTGGTGGGTCTCCACAATCTCAACGTCAAAGGTTTCCCCCAGTACGGCGGCGGCCTTTTTAACCAAGGCCATCTGTAAATTTACACCCAAAGACATATTCCCCGTGTAAAAGACGGGAATCTGCTCTGCGGCGTCATATACCTGCTGTTTCTGCCCTTCGTTTAGCCCGGTGGTGGCTAGCACCATGGGCTTTTTCTTCTTTAGACACAGTTCCAGCGCCTCTATGGCCCCTGCAGGGACGGAGAAGTCAACCAGCACATCAAAGTCTGCGGTCACCTCTTGGGCGGAAGCAAACAGAGGTGCAGGGTAGCTTCCCGCCGCCTTGTCAATGCCCCCCGCCAGAGTCAAAGGCCAGTCCCCCGTTTTCAGGGCTTCCAGCAATGCCTGTCCCATGTGCCCAAGGGCACCGTTAATGAGTATCCGAATGCTCTCCATATTATATCAGCCCAAAGTCCTTCAGTGCTTTTTTCATCATATCCCGATTCTCCTTCTGCGGCGGCACCAAGGGCAGACGCAGCTCATCGGAGCACAGCTCCATCATATTCATCATGGTCTTAATGGGAATGGGGTTGGTCTCGGAGAAGGCCGCTTTCCAAATGGGCAGCAGTGAGAACTGAAGTTTTCTGGCAATGTCCAGCTTGCCTGCAAAGAAGGCCATGCACAGGTTGTGCACCTCGGAAGGCACCACGTTGGCAATGGTAGAGATGACCCCCTTCCCCCCCACGGAAAGAACGGGGAGAATGTGGTCGTCATTGCCGGAGTAGATGTCCAGCTTGGGGCACAGGGCCGCCAGATTTACAATCTGCTCGATGTTGCCGCTGGCCTCCTTAATGCCCACCACATTTTCGCACTCCTCCATAATGGATTTCATGGTGGAGGGAAGCACGTTGACCCCCGTGCGGGAAGGCACGTTGTATACGATGACGGGAATATGCACCTGTTCGCAGATGGCGCTGTAATGAGCCACCAGCCCGGCCTGAGAGGTCTTATTATAGTAGGGCGTGACGATGAGTAAGCCGTCTACCCCCAGGGCTTCCGCCTCTCGGGACAGATGGATGGCCGTTTCCGTATTGTTGCTGCCCGTACCGGCGATGACGGGAATGCGCCCGTCCACCCGCTCCACGCAGAAGCGGATGACTTCCGTACGCTCCTCGGGGGTCAGAGTGGCCGCTTCCCCCGTGGTGCCGCAGACGATGATGGCATCGGTGCCGCTGATAATCTGCAGTTCAATCAGCCTTGTAAAGGCGGTGTAGTCTACTCTTCCGTCCTGAAAGGGAGTGACGATGGCCACTCCGGAGCCCTTAAAAATACTCATGCTTCCTCCTCCCATTGCTTTATCAGCAGTTCCAGTATCTGTACGGCGTTGGTGGCCGCCCCCTTGCGCAGGTTGTCCGCCACGCACCACAGGTTCAAGCCGTTCTCCACGGAAAAGTCGCGGCGTACCCGTCCCACAAAGACCTCGTCCCGACCGGCGGCGTTGGCTGCCAAGGGGTATACGTTGTGCATGGGATCGTCCTCCAAAACCAAGCCCTGCTGGCATCGGAGGGCTTCAAAGACTTCCTCCATGGTAAAGGGACGCTCCAGCTCCACGTTGATGCTTTCGCTGTGGGCGCTGAACACGGGCACCCGCACGCACGTGGCGGTGACGGGAAGGTTGGGAAGAGAAAGAATCTTTCTCGTCTCATGCACCATCTTCCACTCCTCCTTGCTGTAGCCCTCGCTGTCCTCCGTAAATACGTCGATATGGGGCAGGCAGTTGTTGGCAATGGGATAGGGGAACTTTTGCGGTGCTTCTCCCCGCAAGGTGCGCTCCAAGTCCTCCCAGCCCTTGTGGCCTGCGCCGGACACACTCTGATAGGTGGAATAGATGACCCGCTTTAAGCCGAAGGCTTCCTGCAGGGGCTTTAAGGCCACCATAGCCTGAATGGTAGAGCAGTTGGGGTTGGCAATGATACCTTTGGCTTTGTAGCCCCCAAGAGCCTCAGGGTTTACTTCGGGAACAATCAGCGGAACATCCGGCTCCATGCGCCAGAAGCTGGAGTTATCAATGACCACGGCGCCGGCCTTAGCCGCCAGCGGTGCAAACTTTTGGGATACGGAACCGCCGGCAGAAAAGAGGGCCGCAGAAAAGCCTCGTTTTTCAAAGCCTGTTTCTTCCAGCGCCTCCACCTTGTACATTTTTCCCATAAAGGGCAGTTCCGTACCGGCAGAACGGGCAGAAGCAAACAGCGTGTACTCCGCCTCAATGCCCCGCTCCTCCAATACCTTCAAAAACATCCGCCCCACCATGCCGGTGGCGCCTACAACCGCAATACGCAGAGGATGCAATCCGTTCGCCTCCAATCACATATTCATTCAGCTACATTGTACCGTTTAGGAAGACGTTTGTCAATTTTCTTTCCCCTCTCCCCAAGGCACCAGCCAATCGGCGGCGGCATTTTTCTGCAGAGGTGCAGAAGTGGGCTCCGTTTGGTTCAGCGCCTCATGAAGGGCTTTTGCTATGGAGGGCACGGCTTGGAGGGCTTGCTCCAAAGTGTTGGCGTTGTGCCCCACCTCCAGCAGTAAAGACTTGGAGGACAAGTGCTGGTTGTAGCGGCCTGGCTTTATGCGCACCTTCAGCCCCAAGCCCTGCCATTGACGGTTGAGGCTGTCGGTAAAGGCTTGGGCAAGGGCAAGATTGCTCTCAAAGTCGGGCTTAATCTCATACTTTTCCCCCTGCCCCACCACACACATAATGCGGGCGGCAGGCTGTCCGTTTACAAGCACATAGTCGGTAGAATCGCTGCTTGCATCCCGATGAAGGTCAATAAAAATCTCCAGCGAAGGATACTTTTCCTTATACGCCGCCATGGTCTGCTCTGAACGCTGATAGGCCGTGGCCAGCTTGGGCGGCTCATGATCGGTGGTATCGTGAACCACTGCATAGCCGTAGACCTCCTCCAGCTCCTTTTTCAGTGCCTCCCCCACCGCCACCACGCTTTTATCCTGCTCCCTTGTGCGGAAGGAAGAGGTTTGGGTGTATGGATTTTCCTTCGTCTGGGTATAGGCCTCCGTGGTGTGGGTGTGGTAAATGAGAATTTGGGGAGCGAATTCACCTTCGGCGTGGGTCTTGGCCTTTTTCAGTGCGGCGGATTGCTTTTCTCCCGGCTCGTCCTCAAGAGCAACGGCAAACAGGGGCAATCGTTCCCCTTCCGTCCTTTG
>CAZPCH010000191.1:0-3544 GCA_964585055.1 uncultured Christensenella sp.
GTTTATCGGCACATTAAAAGGCCGGTCGCCCGTCCTTTTTATAAAAGAATGGATTATGCGGGGCTGGGGGGCGGCGGGTTCGCCAAAGCGAACCCTTCGGGGCTCTGCCCCGAAGGGAAGGGCGAAGCCCTTCCGCCGCCCCCGCACCCTTACTTAAAAATCATGGTTCCGTCCAGCGCATTGATCAGCATAACGCTGTTTTCGCACAGGGTCGCTTCTTCATCGTCGCTGATATAAAAGACGGCCCACACAGGCACACGGTAAGCCGCTTCCGGCTCATCCTTCGCCTGCACAAAATGGGAGGTCAGCACCACCCGCTTGATCATCAGCTTGCTCGTGCCATAGGACTTCGGGTTTTCCACCCACGAAAACGCCAGAGTGAAATACTTCCGTATGCTTTCCTGAATGTCTTCAAAGGACAGAATCTCCACGTTCTCGTTGGTCACTTCCTGCAGTTCATAGGGGGATGACCACGAAAAGCTCTCCACGCCCTTTTCCGTTACATATAATGTGATGTATTCCACCTCCCAGGGGAAGGAGTAGGTTTGCGCCAAATCCGGGTGCAGAAGCATATTTTTACTGTAGGCATACAAATTTACGCCCCTTGTCCCTTTCAGCACGGGAGCATATTCCAAATACCAGCCCTCGCTGAAGATTTCTCCCCGATCCTGCAGTCTGGCTTTCTCGGAATAGGAACACGCCGCATTGTTTAGCCCCACGGAAGCTAAAAAAGCATCCCCCTTGGCTATGGCTTCCTCCGCCGTAAGGGAAGGCTCGGGGAGGGTGTCATAGTACTCTCCGCCGCTAAAAAGAATCTCCTGCTGTATCCCCCTTGCAAAGGACAGGCTGCCTTTTTTGTAATTGCAGAAACTCATGCTGTTTCGATTTTCCGTAAGCGAAGCAGAAATTTCTCCCTCCTCCCCGTTGGCTTTGCGGACGGTAAAGCGCACATATTCTTCCTCCCCAAGGGGCAGGTTCTCGGCGGAATAGGGAATATAGGTGGACTCCACCGGCGTGTCTTCCATCTGCGCTTTTATTTCCGCCGTGCGATCCTTTTTATAGTTTTTTCCGTAAGGCTCAAAAATCGGTTCCCCCTTGGAATTTCTTCCCTGATAGGACCCTTCCTCCAGCTTCATCAGCTCCTCCAGCAGTTCGTCATAGCTCTTTTCCTGCTCTCGAATGCTTTCTACTCCGCCAAAAAAGACGGTTCCGATTTCCGCAATTTGCTCTGTCGTGAAGGTGCCGGGCAAATACTTTTCCACATGGTATTCGTTCCCTTCTCCCCACTCCACATCGGTATCCACCTCCACCGCAAACACATCGTTTACCTGAAAGGTCTCCGTCCAATGGGAAACTTTTTCCACAGGCACTGCCGTAGGCTCCGCCGCGGCTTCCTCTTCCTTCCCCGTGTCCTCTTTTACAGGGGCGTCCGTGGCAAAAATCTTCTCCTCCATAACCCCGTCGCCCTTATTGAACACAACCTCCTCCTCCGGGGTGGGCTGACAGGCCGTGCACATGAGCAGCATGGCTGCGGCAAGGATTAGGCCCAACACTCTCTTCATTTCTATCCCTCCTTTTTTACATTGTAACACCGAGATTCGGACGAATTGTAATATAAGTATGTACGGTTTATGAATTGTAGGCGGTCGGGAAAAGTTTTTAGGGGCGGCGGAAGGGCGAAGCCCTTCTCTTGTGTGGCCGGGGGCGTTCCGCCTCCGGCCACCCAAGGGTTCGCTCTGCGAACCCGCCGCCCCCGGCACTTATCACCACTGACTGATGTACGACCCGTCCAATGCGCTGATTTTCATCAAGGATACTCCCATCCCTGCCCGCTGCAGCGACTCGGTTGTAAGGAAAATCATCCATGCCGGTACCATAAACGCTTCGTCTCCCTGATTGGGAATCTGCTGAATGGCACTGCTCAGCACAATGCGGGTAATATAAATGGGGTCATGGTTCCCTTCCTGCACCCCGAATTCCAGCAGGGTTCGAATTCGTTCCTGTATTTGCTCAAAGGGCAAGAGCGCCACATTCTCATTGGCCGTGTTCACAACCCGCTTTCTGTAAGACCAGCTAAAGCTTTCAACGCCCTCTGTCGATACAAATATTCTGATTTCCTCCTGTACCCACCGCTTTCTATATTCCGTCTCATTGTCCTCCGTAAAATCCAGAGCGTATAACCCGTCATAGTCGAAGTACAGGCAGGGAATTGTGTTGGCGGGATTCCCGACAATGGTAATATAATACCCGGTGCACAGAGTTTCGTATGTGTAGTCATCCAAGATGCGGGCTTTCTCAACGTTTTCTACCTGTAGCTCCTCTCTGTGCAGCGGGGCAATAAACTCCATGGCTTTTTCAACTGCTTCCTCTTCCGTGATTCCGGCAATCTCAAGGTCGTGCCCTTTTTCCCCGGGATAGGCTCCCCCATGCAAAACGACTGCTTCCGTCTGTATGACGCCTGTTCTTTTCTTCTTTGCATAAAATCTTTTATCCGTACACTTCCAATACCAACACGTTCCCTCTTCTGTTCGAAGCATAACTGTGCTGACGGGAAAGTCTATCTTGTCAGTAAGCGGAACAAAAGACGCATCTGGACTGGTTTGCGCCAGCAGTTCCTTCAATTCCCGAATCTCTTCCTCCTGCCCCTCGTATGGCCCCCAAATGGGCTCTCCCGTTTTTTCATCCAAATCTACAAAAGATCCTTTTTGTACGTTCTGCAAATCTGCCAGGAGTTCCTCATAGCTGCGCTCCTGCTCCCGCAGCTCCAGATTATCTCCCAGCAGACTATGCACCAGTTCCAGCGCATTCTCTTTATGGAATTCATCGGTGGTAATGGTCAGCACTTGAAAAGCGTTTCCGCCCGGAATCTCAATATCTGCATCTATATAAATCTTTTCGCCCCGAAACTCCAATTCCTCCGTCCATTTCTCCGGCGCCTCATACTTCTCTTCAGGAGCAAAGGTGGGTGCCGCCGTAGCTCGAATGACCTGCTCCAGCGTCCCATCTTTTCTATTCTGCACAACCTCCGTTTCAGGTGTGGGCTGACAGGCGATTAGAGAAGCAATTCCTGTAAGAAAAAGTATTGTATATGTTTTCTTGTTCATTTTTTCTCCTCCCATCTGAAAAAACACCGGGTGCTTGTATTCACCCGGTGCGACGATAGATAATTAGCAGATATCGTCCTTTTCCACTGAACCGGCAATATGCATGGAACTGGTTGCGGTTTCTTTGTTCTCATTGTAGTACGGGTGAATTAAGCGAACCTTCATGGTTTTGAAATCATAGTCTTCATCTATAGGAAGAATTACACTTCCGCCTTTCCTGACAGCTTTTACAAGCGAATCAACAACTCCATTTCCTGAAACCAATACAACGCAGCCGTAGTTGTAGGATGGGCTTGAATCAAACTCCAGCTCTGTGCAAATAACATTCACAACCGGAAGCCAATTCTTATCTGACTGCTCCAGATACTTTGTGGTAGTAAAGAAGCGTTTACAGGATCCGCCGAAAGTATACGAATCTACATCAGCATGTACAGTGAGGG
>CAZPCH010000192.1:0-3540 GCA_964585055.1 uncultured Christensenella sp.
GGAGTGAATGAAGCCCCTGTGGGGCTTCAGAGCCGAACCCTGACCGAGACCGCAGTCGAGAGCGAATCCCCTATGCTCCACCAAGACCACCCATCGGGTGGTCTTTTTTTGAGCAGAGGGGATGAGAACGGGTTCGGGAGTGAATGAAGCCCCTGTGGGGCTTCAGAGCCGAACCCTGACCGAGACCGCAGGTGGAATCCGGCAACGGATTCGCCACGGCCGATAGGCAAAAATGCGCCTGTGACGCATTTTTAGTGGCATGACTCCTTGCCGAAGGCTAAGCCTTCGGTCTTCTCCCCTATGCTCCACCATGACCACCCATCGGGTGGTCCTTTTTTGAGCAGAGGGGATGAGAACGGGCACAGTGGTGAATCCGGCTCCGGTGGATTTGCGAAGCAAATCGCCCCGACCCGAAGGGAGAAAATGCGCCAGTGACGCATTTTCAGGGGGGCACGGTTCCTTGCCTTTTGGCTAATGCCCTGACCGAGACCGCATTTCTTAAGCTGCCTTACTCGCCCTTTTGCTTCACCTTTTCAGCACCAAAAGCACCCTGCTTCTGTTCGCAAAGTGCTCTTGGGTAATGATTTATTTCGGTATTCTGCCATCAACCTTCGCCACTTCTAATTCGGCAAGATGTTTTTCGTATGCCGCCTTTACCTCATCCGGGGCATCAGGACGAATGCCATTATAAAAGCCATCGTCATCATAAGTCATCCAATCATCCCAAATTTCTTTAATTCTCATCATTATACCTCCGAATAATTTTAGCATTTCAAAGATTAGGCTCTTGATTTCCAGCGAAAACGAATTTGCTCTTTCCCCCCTCGTCAGAAATTTTCAAGCGCAGTATCCATCCTTTCAAGTGGATATGGAGCGCATGCATTGTCTGCTGTCCTGAATCTCTGATTTATGCCGCAGTCATGATTCTCCCCTCTGCTCCTAAAGTCATTTTCGGAAATGAACGTTTTAATCCCACATAATTCCTTTTTCTTCTTTTGGCATCAACTCCAGGACATCGTAAAAATTCGGGATTTCATCGATATGCTTCCCTGCTTTAATGGCTTTCAGAACTTCAATCTTTTCATCCAAAAGTTTTTCGCTTTCCTCATCAAAGAACTTCGTGAGCATAGGGACTTCTGCAAGATAAGGAAGAAGTTCCATGATTTCCATTTGCTTTTCGGCTATTCCATCATTACTCGTCACGTTCTCGCAATCTCTTCTACTATTCATGGCTCCCCTTCCCCACATTCACTCAATTCAGCATAGACCTATATCCAATTTTATTGTACTCAGCCCCTTCGAGCTTGTCAAATATAATGGCGGTTCAAAGGAAAGTTTTCCGCTGGGGGATATTTTTCTTCCGCAGTTTGGAAGAATCTTTACTTTTCCCCCGTTTATGGTGTATACTGGTATCCAAATAGGAGGTTTGAAATGTCTGTTAGATTGATTCGCAAAAACAACGCACCCTGCTTATATAAAAAGTGCCGTGAAGTCACGGCTTTTGACGCAAAGCTCTCCGAGCTTATCGACGATATGTTTGAAACCATGTACGACGCCGGTGGGTGCGGTCTGGCCGGCCCTCAGGTGGGGATTCTCCGCCGTGTGGTGGTCATTGACGTCGGAGACGAAACCCCTGCCCCCATGGAGCTGGTGAACCCCAGAATTCTGGCTTACTCCGGAAAGCAGGGAGGCATGGAGGGATGTTTGTCCTTCCCCGAACGAAGAGGCTATGTAGAACGCCCCAACTGTGTCACCGTAGAGGGATATGACCGCCACGGCGTTCTCCATCAGTACACGGGAGAGGGAATCTTTGCCCGTGCGGTATTCCACGAGCTGGATCATCTGGACGGCATCGTGTACCTGAGCAAGGTCACCCAGCCTCCCAAGGGATTTAAGGAGGAGTAAAGCAGTTCATGCGCATTGCATTTTTCGGCACCCCTGACTTTGCTGTACCCACTCTGCAGGCTTTGGCCTCTTCCGCCCACACGGTGGAGGTGTTTACCCAGCCTGATAAGCCTGTAGGGAGAAAGGGCAGCTTGACTCCGCCGGCCGTCAAGGCGGAAGCCATGAAGCTGGGTTTGCCTGTACATCAGTTTGAAAAGATTCGCAGTGAAGAGGGCGTGGTGGCGCTTCGCACTTTTGCCCCCGATTTAATGTGCGTGGTGGCCTTCGGTCAGCTTTTTTCTCAGGAGATTCTGGACATTCCCGTCCACGGCGCCATCAACATTCACGGCTCCCTGCTGCCCCTGTATCGGGGGGCTTCCCCCATCCAGCAGACGGTCATAGACGGACAGGAGACAGCGGGGGTTTCCACCATGCTCTTGGTTAAGCGCATGGATGCGGGAGATATTCTGCTGACGGCTTCCACGCCTCTGGGAGAAAATGAAACCTACGGAGAACTTTCCCAGCGTTTGTCTCACTTGGGAGCGGATCTGTTTATGGAGACCCTGTCCCGTTTGGAGGAAGGCACCCTTGTCCGCCATCCCCAAGACGAGGAGAAAGCCACCTACTGCAAGATGCTCACTCGGGACACGGGAAAGCTGTCCATGGACATGAGCGCCCGCCAGATGCACAATCTGGTGCGGGGCACCAACCCCTGGCCGGGGGCCTATGCCCTGCTGGGGGAAGACAAGCTCAAGATTTACGCCACACGGCTGACTCAAAAAAAGGCCGAGGATATAGCCGTCGGCACCCTTTTCGGCTCCCCCAAGGAGGGCTTGTTCCTGCAGTGCAGGGACGGGGCTCTGGAACTGCTGGAGATTCAAGCCCCCGGCGGCAAGCGTATGGACGCCAAAGTCTTTTTGCGGGGGCATGATATCACCGGGAGTCTGCTCTCATGAGCAAAGGCATCAACCGTGGACGGAGAGAAGCACTGCTGGCGTTGATAGACGTGCTGGAAGAAGGGGCTTACGCCAATTTGCGGCTTCAGTCCTTAAACTGCGCCAAAGAGGAGCGAGCCTTTGTTTCCGCACTGGTGTATACGGCCTTGGAGCATGTACGCTGGGCGGATTACATGCTGGAGCACTATGTCAAGCGGCAGAAAAAGCTGGTGCGGAACCTTCTGCGGCTGGGGGTCTGCGAACTGTTCTTTATGGACACCGCCCCCTATGCCGCCGTCAACGAATGGGTGCAGCTTTGCCGCGACATAGGCAAAGCCCCCTCCGCTTCTTTAGTCAACGCCGTTCTCAGGCGGATGCTGCGGGAAAAGGACGCTCTGCCCCCCTTGCCCGAAGCCCCTGCCGAAAGGCTGTCCATTGTCTACGGCATGCCCCAGTGGCTTATGGAGGAGTGGATTGACCGCTTCGGAGCGGAGAAAGCGGAGGACATGCTCCGTCCCCAACCGCCCATGCTGGAGGTGCGGGGACAGTACCCCTTTACCGTTGAAGACCTGCTGTCTCAGTTTCCCGAAGGCAAGCGGGGCACCCTTTGCCCTAACTGTCTTTTGCTGCCCTCCAGTACCCTGACCCCTGCCTCTCCCCTGTTTTTAGAGGGGAAAGCGGTCTTTCAGGGAGAAGGCGCCATGGCGATTTGCGAATGTAT
>CAZPCH010000193.1:0-3413 GCA_964585055.1 uncultured Christensenella sp.
CATAAGTCTTGAACGTGGTATAAGTCAACCCCTCAGTCTGCTCCGCAGACAGCTCCCCTTGCACAGGGGCGCCATGCGCTATAAGAAGCTCCCATTCTCTTTTGCTTTTAAGCGCACAAGATGCTTAAAACGCAAGGCTCCCCTTATTGTGTAAGGGGAGCTGGATTGTGAAGCGTTAGCGAAGCAGGACTGAGGGGATAAGATAATAAAAGGGACGGCGAGCCGTCCCATCCACAACCCATCCGAAGGATGTATTTCACATTGCGCAGCAATATTTCACATGGCTTCGCCATATTTCACCCACGCAAAGCGTGGATTTCACCGGCGTTAGCCTTCCTCCAGCCACTTTATCAGCATAGGCTCCAGAGCCTGCAGATCCCGGGCAATGGCAAAAGCCCCTGCCTTTGTCAGCTCCTCCTCCGTGCCGAAGCCGTACAGCACCCCCACGCAGGGCAGTCCCGCCGCCTTGGCGCCCAGCACGTCGTGGGAGCGGTCGCCTACCATCAGGGTGGTGTCCCTGCATAGCTTGTAGTGCTCCATGCAGTAGAGGATGACCTCGTCCTTCATGGTGCGGGTGTCGTTGAGAAGACTCCCCACCACTCCTTCAAAGTAGGGCAGAAGACCAAAGCGCTCCAAAATTTTCAGACTGCTGGGCTCAGGCTTGGAGGTGGCCACAAAGAGCCGCGCGCCCTTTTCCTTCAGGCTTTTCAGCACCTCGCCAATGCCCTCGTAAGGGCGGTTTTCCAAAATCCCCTGCCGGGCGTAGTATTCCCGATAGTACCCCAGTGCCTGTATTGCCTGCTCCCGGGTCAAAGACCACTTCTCCATAAAGGCTTCAATAAGGGGCGGGCCGATGAAGCACAGCAGTTCCTCCCGGCTCCACCGGGGCAGACCCATGGCCTTTTGGGCATAGAGACAGCCGTTGGTAATGCCCACGCTGTTGTCCGTCAAAGTGCCGTCCAAATCAAAAAGTATAGCTTTAGGCTTCACAAAGGCCTCCCTTCTCCAGCATGCAGGCTCTGGCCGCATGGGCGATAGCGGCGGTGTCCATGTCCTGCAAGGTTTCATAGGGGATGGTTTCCAGTATGCGCATGGTCACCTTGGTGGGGCGGCGGAAGAAGAAGCGGCGGTGGATGTTCTCCGTGCCCTCCACCGTGGCCACCACCACGGGCACTTTGGCCCACAGGGCGCACTTAAAGGCACCGGGCTTAAAACTGCCCAGCAGTCCCGTCTTGGAACGGGTGCCCTCGGGGTACACCCCCATGGCCTCTCCCTGAGACATGCGGCGGGCGGTGTCCTTCATAAGCCCCATGGCCTGACGGGCGCTGCCTCTGTCCAAGGAAGGACAGCCCATGCCCAGCATCAAAGGCCCGCCTACGGGAATGGAGATGTTCTCCTTTTTGGTGATGAACACCAGCCCCCGCTTTTGCAGGGCGTGCATGCTGATCATGGGGTCAAACATGCTTCTGTGGTTGCATACCAGCAGAAAACCTCCTTTTTTGGGGAGCTTTTCTTCCCCTTCCAAGGTGTAGCGGACGCCGCCCAGGGCAAGAAAGGCGCCGATGGAGGTCATCATAAGCTTTTTGTAAAAGCCGAAGGCGTTTTCCGACGGTTCATTTTTGTTGACAAAGAGACTGGCAATGACCAGCACCAAGGTGTGCAGAAGGAGAAGCCCGAACAGCACGCCCAAAAACAGAAGGGCCGCGGCCCAGAGCTTGATGCTCCGTATGCACACAAAGCCGAGAACGGCGGCGCACAGAGCCAACAGCAGATAGACATAAAAGAGCATATACGTTTCCTCGCCTGAAATTATCCTGAGCCTAAGTATAGCACGATTTTTTCCTTTGGACATGGGGGAAGGCGGCAAATCTACAGCTTTTTCCATTCTTTTCACACTGGGTTTGCAATCGAGGGAAAAACTTTTCTTCTAGGTGGTGGATTTTTTTCAAAGACCTGATACAATATACTTACGAAGGAAAGGTTGCTTTAAAAGCAAACCCAAGAAAGAACAGGAAACAGTATGCAGGACAAGAACAACAAACCCAACACCCCTCAGGAACCTGCTCCCAAGCGGAAGCTTCCCCCTTATGCGTGGATTGCCATTGTGCTGGCGGCAGGGCTCCTTATCTATATGTGGGCTACCTCCGACATGCCCTCCCTCTTTGGAGGCGGGGAAGAAGAGGTTACTTATGACACCTTTTTGACCCAGCTGGAAGCGGGAGAGATAGACAGCGTGGAGATTCAGTCCTCCGCTCTTTACTATACTCTGAAGGCAAAGCCTGCGGAAGAGACGGCGGCGCCTCAGCCTACGGCCACCCCTGCCCCTCAGGACACGGGGCGGATTTTCGCCTTCAGAACCATGGGGGAGAGCGGCTACTCCTACGGCAGCGAAGCCCTTTTCGGAAGCGGCAGGACCGAACAGAAGCAGGTGTACTTTACCTATCTTGTAGGGGACGAGGAGCTGGTGGACCGTCTCCATGCCGCCGGGGTCACCTTTAAGGCGGTCACCGACGATGGCACCTGGGCCATGGTTTTCTGGCTCTTTGTGCAGGTGGTGCTGCCCTTGGTGCTTATGTTTTTGGTCTTCCGCAGCGTCAGCAAGCGCATGGGGAGAATGGGCGGCAACGGCAGTCTTATGGGCAACATGGGCAAGTCCAACGCCCGCAGTGTGGACGGGGGCTCCATCTCCACCACCTTTAAGGACGTGGCGGGGCAGGAGGAAGCCAAGGAATCCCTGCAGGAGATTGTGGACTATCTCCATGACCCCAAAAAGTATGCGGAAGTGGGCGCCAAGATGCCTCGGGGCGCTCTGCTTTACGGCCCTCCGGGCACGGGCAAAACTTTGCTTGCAAGAGCCGTAGCCGGGGAGGCGGGAGTGCCTTTCCTCTCCATCAGCGGCCCTGAGTTTGTGGAGCTGTTTGTAGGCTTGGGCGCTTCCAAAGTCAGAGACCTCTTTAAGGAAGCAAGGCAGAAGGCCCCCTGCATCGTCTTCATTGACGAAATCGACGCCGTGGCCAAGAAGCGGGACAACTTCGGCGGCAACGAGGAGCGGGAGCAGACCTTGAACCAGCTTCTCTCGGAAATGGACGGCTTTGAAGAAAACAGCGGCGTCATCGTTTTGGCTTCCACCAACCGCCCCGAGTCCCTGGACAAGGCTCTTTTGCGGCCGGGACGCTTTGACAGAAGAGTGCCTGTGGAACTCCCCGACCAAGCCGGGCGGGAAGCCATTTTGAAGATTCATACCGCCAAGGTAAAGACCTCCGGCGCCATCGATTTGGCGGCCATCGCCAGAATCACCCCCGGCGCTTCCGGTGCGGATTTAGCCAACGTGGTCAATGAGGCGGCTCTGTGCGCCGTGCGCAACGGGCGGCGGACGGTCATTCAGCAGGACTTGGAGGACAGCGTGGATGTGG
>CAZPCH010000194.1:0-3407 GCA_964585055.1 uncultured Christensenella sp.
TCCTTAAGTTAATGACATTGCTCCTCAGAGGGAGCCAAGCGAAAGAACGCAGTTTTCACGGTATTTAGCTTTTAACTTTGTAAAAGGCTTAAAAGCTCTTGCCCCCATCTGAGGAGGGGGGTGGATTGTGACTGAGACGATGGTCGAAGTCACAAGACGGGGGGAGAGAAAGCAAATCCTTAAGTTAATGACATTGCATGAGAAGAGGGGAAGAAGGACTTTGTTCACAGAAGAACGGTTGACCGCCAAAGCAGAAAAAGGTACAATATACAATATGAAACGGGAACACACCTACCATTCCACACGCCGCCGGGGTCTGCGGGGCAGCAGGCTCTATCCGGTGCTGAGCTTGCTCCTTTGCCTGATTCTGCTGGGCGGGGGGCTGTTTGTGCTGTTTGCCTATGTGCCCAAGTGGGTACAGGGCGCCGTGGACACCCCTGCGGATCTGGTGGCTTGGGGCTTGCAGGAGGCCACGCCTTCTCCCTCTCCCGTGCCTGTGGCGACCCCCAGCCCCACCCCTGTGCTTGGGGAGGGGCAGGCGCTGTTTTCTGCGGACTTAAAGGAACTGCAGGAGGAGATTGTGGTGGGGGAGTACCAGTATGCGGCGGACTTCTCCTGCTACAAGGGAAAGCTGGTCTTTGCGGCGGGGAACTACAGCACCGACGGCGGCGCCGCCTTTGTGCGGGTCATCACCGTGGATTTGACCACGGGGAAGAAGGAGTATCTGGCCTTGCCCCAGCGGTACCACTCCATCCGCTATCCTTTGAGAAACGAAAAGTGGCTGGTGTATCTGGACGTGCAGGGGCAGGGCGGGGGACTGCTTCGGTGCAGAAACTTGGAGAGCGGGGAAGATAAGATTCTCAAGACCATCCACATGGGGGTGCCCAGGCTGACTTTGTGGGAGGACACGGTATACTGGATAGAGCGCACGGGGAGCAGCCGCTTTAAGCTCTTTGGGTGCGATTTAAGCACGGGGGAAAGCGTTACCTTGGAAGTGCTGGAGAGCAGTGAGGCGGGAGTCTCGGCGCCCTGGGCCTGCGAAGACACCCTCGTGTATGTCAACGACAGCGGGGAGCTTGTGAAGCTGGATATCAACACGGGGGTCAAGAAGAAAACCCAAACGGGCACCTATGTCCATGACCCCAAGACCAACGGGCGGGAGATCGCCTTTTTGACGGGAAACCACGGGTACGACAGCGACCTTGTGTACATGGACGTGCTGGGAGAACTGCACACCGTGGCCAAGGGAGTAGCGGACTTTGCCATAGGGGAGGACTTCCTTGCCTATGGGGATATGGACAAGTGCTACGTATATTTCTTCACCGACGGCTCCACCTTCTGCATCACCAGAAGTGAGGAGCAGAGCCAGTTTTTGGGGGCGGGGGAGAAGTATGTATGGTGGATGGACGTGACCTGGCGGGATAAGGACATCATTGAGTATATGGCCCTGCCGTAGGGGCAAGAGATATATGGAAGGATAGGAAGAGGAGGAGCCCATGAAGGAGAAGACCACATACATTTGCGGGGAATGCGGCTATGAGACCCCCCGCTGGATGGGCAAGTGCCCCCAGTGCGGCAGTTGGAACACCCTGGTGGAGGAGGAGAAGGTGACCTTGAAGCGGGCGTCTTCCCCCTCTAAGGCCGTATTGTTAGGGGAGGTATCCGCCCAGCAGAGCACCCGCCTGTCCACGGGCATCGGGGAACTGGATCGGGTGCTGGGAGGCGGCGTGGTGCCGGGGATGACGGTGCTTATGGGCGGCAGTCCCGGCATCGGCAAATCCACCCTCCTTTTGCAGACCGCCCACAATTTGACCAAGCAGGGGACGGTGCTCTATGTCAGCGGCGAAGAAAGCAAGAGCCAGATTCGTCTGCGGGCGGACAGGCTGGGGATTCCCGGGGACATGCTGCTCCTGTGCGAAACCAGCGCCGAAGCCGCCGTGGAGGAGGGCAAGAGCCGCAAGGCAAAGTTTATGATTGTGGACTCCATTCAGACCATGTTCATGGAGAATACTTCCTCCGCTCCCGGGAGCGTGACCCAGATTCGTGCCTGCACGGCGGAGCTGACCCGCTTTGCCAAGGAGACGGGGACGGCGGTGTTTTTGGTGGGGCATGTGACCAAGGAGGGGGCCATTGCAGGCCCCAAGGTGCTGGAGCACATGGTGGACTGCGTGCTGTACTTTGAGGGGGACAATCAGGAGGGTCTGCGGCTGCTGCGCTCGGCCAAGAACCGCTTCGGCTCCACCAACGAGCTGGGAGTCTTTGAGATGACGGACAAGGGCATGGAGGAAGTGCCCGACCCCTCCCGCCTCTTTCTTTCCGACAGTGCCCCGGTGGCGGGGTGCTGTGTTACCTGCGTTATGGAGGGGACGAGGCCTCTGCTGGCGCAGGTGCAGTCCCTTCTGTGCCCCACGGCTTACGGCTCCCCCAGACGGACGGCTTTGGGCATGGACACCCCGCGGCTGAATCTATTGCTGGCGGTGCTGGAAAAGCGGGCGGGCCTGCGGCTTTCGGACAAGGACGCCTATCTTAGTGCGGCGGGAAGCCTATATTTGCAGGACAGAGGGTCTGACTTGGGGGCGGCTTTGTGCCTGGCCTCCGCCTATTACGATAAGCCTGTGCCCCCCTACACCGTGGCTATTGGGGAACTGGGGCTGACGGGTGAAGTGCGGCCGGTGAGCCAGATGGAACAGCGGGTGAAGGAGTGCCGGCGGCTGGGATATACCAACATTTTATTGCCACAGAATGCCCGCATTGCCGGCTCTCAGGAGGGCTTGATTCGGGTGCAGAACCTGCTGGAGGCCGTCAGCTTTGTGGCCTATAGGCAGTAGCAGGGCGAAGCCCTTCGCCGCCCTCTGCCCCCCGCAAAAGGGAAATAAGAAATGGGAATACGAAAAAAGAGGCTTGAAAACAAGCCTCTTTTTGCATATGCGGTTGGTTACAGCAGAGCGTCCAGCTCGTCGATGGTGTTGGCAAAGACCTCCAGAGCGCTCTTCACGGTCTCGGGGCTGGTCAGATCCACACCGGCAATCTGCAGCTCATTGAGGGGATAATCGCTGCCACCGGTGGTCAGGAAGCGCAGGTAGTCCGAAGCGTCCCCGGTCTCCAGAATGCGGCGGGCAATGGCCACGGCGGAGGAGTAGCCGGTGGCGTACTGGTACACATAGAAGGGGGTGTAGAAGTGGGGGATGTAGGACCACTCGCTGTCGATGACGTTCCCCGTCTCTGCGCCTTCGTAGTAAAGGGCCACCAGATCGTGGTAGGTCTTGTTCAAAGCCTTGGCGGTCAGGGGGATGCCGGCGGCGTACATCTCGTGGGCCTTGCGCTCAACCTCCGCAAAGAGGGTCTGGCGGAAGAGGGTGGTGCGGAAGCCCTCCAAGAAGGGGTTGAGGATGAAGGCACGGCGCTTT
>CAZPCH010000195.1:0-3378 GCA_964585055.1 uncultured Christensenella sp.
TCTTCTCCCTCACAGCACCCCAAAGGCCTGCATGAGGATAACGGCTATGCCCAGCACCCCCGTATAGAGGGCAAAGGGCCACAGCTTTTTGTGCTTGATGATCTTCAGCATCCAGTTCACCGCAAAGTACCCGGTGACCCCCGCCGCCAGCATGCCGATAAGCAAACAGGGGAGGGACACTCCAATGCTCCCCGCCTCTACGGCGTCCTTGACCTCCAGCACCGCACCCCCAAGGATAGCGGGAATGGACATGAGGAAGGAGAAATCCGCCGCCGCCTTTTTGTTTAAGGAAGCAAACATGGCGCCCGTAATGGTGGAGCCGGAGCGGGAGATACCGGGAAGCACCCCCACCGCCTGCATACAGCCCACCATCAAGGCATCCCGGTTGGTCATGGCCTTCATGGGCCGCTTTTTCTCCTGCCTTGCGGAGATATAATCGCTAAACAGCAGCAACCCCGTGGTTATAAGGAAGCACACGCCCAAATACGCCCCCTCATTGGCCCGATCATAAAAGGTCTTAAAGGGCTCAATGAGCTTAAACACCAAGGCAATGCACACCGTAGGCAGGGTGGCGATAATCAAATGCAGCACCAGCTTCTGGAAGGGCTGCTTCAACACCTTTAAAATGGTCTTTCTATACACAATGCACACGGAAATCAGGGTGGCCACATGGAGCATCACCGTAAAAAAGGCGCCTCCCTGGTCTTCCCGAATCCCCGCCAGATTCTGCAAAAGCAGTAAGTGTCCCGAACTGGACACGGGCAAAAACTCACACAGCCCCTGTACAACGCCCAGAAGCAGGGCAATCCAAATGGTCATAGTCTCTTCCTTCTTTCTCTTTTAAACTTCCGTCCCCTTCTATTCTATGACGGCAAACTCCCGTAAAAAGCGGATATTCACAAAGCCCACAATGTCGCTGACGGCCACGCACCCCAAGCTTCTGCTGTCCAGCCCGTACTGACGATTGTCGCTCAAAACAAACACGCAGCCTTTCGGCACCGTTTTTGAAACAAAGTTCTCCCCCTGCACCGGGGCATAGGCGCTTTCCTCCAGCAGATACACCCCGTCAATGTAGATAAACCCATCCTGACAGGAGACCTTTTCCCCCTCCAGACCGATGACGCGGCGAATGAGCAGTTCCCCCTCGGGGCCGTAGAAGGCCACCAGGTCCGTTCTGTTGGGGCGGCGGATGTGCTTGCCCACTCTGTCTACCAGCACCATGTCCCCCGTCTGCAAGGTGGGCGCCATAGCGTCGTTCCCCACGCTGACCCCCACAAAGCACACGAACAGCAGTACATACAAGACCCCCAAGGCCAGCATGGTGGAGATGCACCAGCGCCAGAAGGTGTGGGTGCGGTGGATTTTTTTCAGCCTGTCCCTGCGGAGCATGAAGGGCTGGGTTTGCTTGCTTTCTTCCATATGCGTTAATAAGCCCAATGGCCAAAGGTTCTGATTTGGGACAGAGGGAGAATGCGGCAGCGCACCCTTCCCAGCACCTTCTCCTGCGGGATACAGCCTACCTCAGGATGGGTGGAATCCTTGCTGACCAGGCGGTTGTCCCCCAGCACAAAGACCGTGCCTTCCTCCACCACCCAGCTTCCGTCGTGGTTGTTTCTGGGCACACGGGTTAAATACCCCTCCTTGAGGGCTTCCCCGTTGATGTACACCTGCCCGTCTATAATGTCTACCTGTTCCCCCGGCAGGCCGATGACCCGCTTTACGCAGGTGTGATCCCAAGTGTCCGGGTAGTAGCAGATGACCACGTCCCCCCGCTCCATGGGGGAGAAGATGTAGGAGATCTTATCAAGCAGGATGTAGTCCCCCTCCTGCAAGGTGTCCTCCATGGAGGAGCCCCGCACGTCCGCCGGTTCGCCGATGACCGCCCTAAGGCACAAAGCTAAGAGCACTACCATGACAAGGCCGGCAAAAAAGTCCAGCTGCCGCCAGAAAAGCCCCCCCTGAATCTTGTCATTCCGCTGATCCAGATACTGCCGTGCCTGGCCTTGGGTAAAGTTTTTCAGCTTATTCCCCTTCTTCAACCTGCGCCTCCGGTGCCTTCTCCAGAATTTTTTTACTCATGCGCACAAAGTCCTGCCGATCCAGCATGACCAGGCGGCCGCACTTTGCGCACTTTATCTTAACATCCGCCCCCGTGCGCACAATCTCCCACCTGTTTTCTCCGCAGGCGTGGGGCTTTTTCATCATAACCAGGTCGTGAAGATGAAACTCCGTTACCATGTTCTCTCCTTATTATATACACCCTGTGGACAACTTTACCGGTAGCGGATAAATTTATCCACCACCTCCGCCGTCTGCTGTGCCTTTTCTTCCCAGAAAAAGTGCCCGGCGTTGCGCAGGGTGAAGTAATACCCGTGCTGAATGCGCTTCTTCCACCATTGCATGTATTTGATGGGCTGCCAGCGGTCCATCTCCCCCCAGACCACGAACATCTCGTGCTCCAGCTTGTCTAAGTCCCTGTCCACGGCCTCCAGATCGTAGTTTCTCAGGCAATACATAAAGGACTGGCGGGAGGCATAGCTGTCGCTGGTCTTGTAATACTCCCGAAAGACCTCCTCCGTGCAGGCGGTGCCGTCGTAGTAGGCCGTAGAAAGCTCCCGCCGATACTCCTTCTTCCCGTACAGCTCCCGGGCAATGGGGCCGATAAAGGGGGCGGCCATCTGCTGAATGCGCCGAGGCATCTTGGTGGTCACCTCCCCGGGGCACAGAAGGGTCAGCTTCCCAAAGCGCTGGGGAGCCTGCTCCACGGCGGCAAGAAGGTACCCGCAGCCAAGGGACGCCCCTACGGCGTGAGCGGCCTCTAAGCCGATGGCATCCATAAACTTAAGGAGTACGCTGCCCATTTCTGCCATGGTGTAATCGCAGGTAATGGGGCGGCCGGAAAAGCCGAAGCCGGGCAGATCCAAAGCAATGACCTTGTACTGCCGCCGCAGGTAGGGAAGCAGATTCCGCCAGGTATACATGCTCTGCCCTACGGAATGCACCAAAAGCAGGGGCGCGCCCTCCCCGATGACAAGATAGTGTATGGGGCATTTTTCCCCCTTGCCGTCCCAGCCGGGAAGGTCAACGGAGGTCATTTCTCCCACCATCTGGGAGTTTACCAGCTTACTGCCTGTTTCCATGCGCCCTGCTCCTTTCTAAAATCTTTTTATAAAGACCCTTTCTCTTCCTTTTGACAGTATACACCCTGCCCGTGTCTCAAAATTCTCAGAATTCTTCCCGTTTTCTGATGAGAGCGGAGTTCGGCTTAACTTCCTTTATCCCCCTCGGCTCCGTTCAAACCCCTTGGCTCTCCTTTTAAGGAGAGCTGTCGAACCGAACGCAGTGAGGTTTGACTGAGAGGTCAACTTATACCACGCA
>CAZPCH010000196.1:0-3361 GCA_964585055.1 uncultured Christensenella sp.
CCTCGAAGTCCTTCTCGAAGCCAACCCACCATTCCTTGGTCTGTGTGCCGTATTCAGCGGCGATGACATTCAGCTCGGTCTTCTTGCTGGAACCACAGGCGGCCAGGCTCAGAACCATGACCAGAACCAGCAGCAGGGAAATGATCTTTTTCATTGTGTTTTCCTCCTAATCAATCTGTACGGGCACTTTGACTGGTATCGATTTGCATTTTTCACAGAAGCCCCGTATCACCAATCAGTATACAGATTTTTAATTAAAATGTCAATAAAAAAACCGGAGAAAAGCAACGCCGCTTGGGCACAATTCATAAAATCGGGATTATTCACAAAGATAAACTGTGCGATTTAGTGATATTTGCCAGAAAAAAGGAGGGGGCTTTTTTGACAAAACCGTTGCATCTTCCCCATGGATGTGATATACTTTAGCAGAAATATAAGCGGAGTTTTATCTTTTTGCATTTTTCAACTAAGGATTTATAAAAAGTCTTACATGCCCTCCGGGGCGGAATTGGAGGAGAATCCATGACCAGCTTCTATTACCCCCAGGCGGATGCCGGAATTCCCCAGGTTCTGGCCGCCTACGATTTCCCCGGCACCCTGCTGGGGGCCGTGCGCTATGGCCAGGGCCATATCAACGATACCTTCTGCGTGGTCTGCCAGCCCCAGGAGGGGGATGCCATCCGTTTTATTCTCCAGGGCTTGTCCTTGGCGGCCTTTCCCCGGCCCCAGGAGCTGATGGCCAACTTCGTGGGTATCACAGGCTACCTGCGGGAAAAGATTTTGGCCCAGGGCGGCGATCCCCTGCGGGAGACCCTGAGCCTGGTGAAGACCAGAGACGGCAAGGACTATTATACGGACGCCGACGGCAAGGTCTGGCGACTGATGCCTTTTGTGGAGAATACAGACTGCTTCCAGTCCGCCACGGCGGAGCAGTTCGAGGCCTCTGCCCGGACCTTCGGCCGGTTCCAGTATATGCTCCAGGGCTATCCCGCCGATACCCTCTATGAAACCATCGAGAAATTCCACGACACAGAGGACCGGTTCCGCAAATTCCAGGCAGCTTTGGCTGCCGATAAGCTGGGAAGGGCCAGGGACATTCAGGAGGATATCCAGTTCGTCCTGGACCGGGAGGCGGACTGCTCCGTGACCCTGACGGCTCTGCGGGAGGGGAAACTCCCCTTGCGGGTGACCCATAACGACACCAAGCTGAACAACGTCCTCATTGACCGGACAACCCACGAGGGCATCTGTGTCATCGACCTGGACACCACCATGCCGGGCTTGAGCATCAATGACTTTGGTGACTCCATCCGCTTCGGCGCCAACCACAGCCGGGAGGACGAGAAGGACCTGAGCAAGGTCAATTTCGACATCGACCTCTATGAGGTCTACACCCGGGGCTTCCTGGAGGGTGCCCAGGGCAGCCTGACGGAGGCGGAGCTGGAATATCTGCCCTGGGGTGCCAGACTCATGACCCTGGAATGCGGCATCCGCTTTCTGACGGACTACCTGGACGGGGACAACTATTTCCACATCCAGTACCCGGAGCAGAATCTGGACCGGTGCCGGACCCAGTTCAAGCTGGTCCGGGACATGGAGGAGCAGTTCGACCAGATGCACGCCATCATCCGCAAATACGCCCGATAAGCCGTCGGGTGCCTGGAAATACAGAAAAGCCTCCGTATGCTTCGGGCATACGGAGGCTTTTGCGTCCAGATACAGGAAATTTTCAATGCCTGTGATACTTCCACAGGGCCAGCAGGGAGGAAACCAGAGAGGCGAGGCAGGAGAAGAAAACCGTGGACCCCACCATGGCGGTGTAGACCAGCCAGAACAGGCTGTTCAGCAGCAGGAAAAACCGGGTCCGCTGGGCATCCCGGGTGTAGAGGGAAAGCATCAGCATCAGGGCACCCAGAATGGGCAGAAAATCCACCGGAGATACGGTGCTGCCCGTGGCAAGGCCCAAAAGGCCCGCCCCCACATAGAGAATGCCGAAAAGGGCCGCCTCCCAGGCGGGGCTGTCCAGGCCCTTGCGCTCCCGGAAAACGGAGACACCGGCCTGAAGCACCGCCACCAGGCACAGGAGCAGGGCACTGCCCGTCTGCCCCAGAAGGGCGAAATTCAGTCCGTTCATCAGATTGATGGCCCCGGAGCAGAGAGAAAGCTGGAGCTTTGTCTGCAATTGCGGCTGGAGGATGGTGACCAGGGTTCCAACCAGGCCACACAGCTGAGCAATCAGATACATGGGCGACTCTCCTTAGCGCAGACTGTTTTCTGTTGCCCCAGGTGGCAGGGAATAGAGGGAAGTGCCCATCAGGGCCTCCTCCAGGGCTCTTTCGGCGGTGTAGCGGGTCAGAAGCATGAAGCAAACCTCCATCAACTTTTGTGCGTTTATTGTATGAGATGGGGAGGCGACCTGTCAAGGCTTTTTTCGCCCTCTTGTGAAACGGGGGAAAATGTGCTATGATACCGAAAACGTCTATGGGAGGTCATAGTATGCTGGATTTTATTCGGATCGCCTGCGCAGTGCCGCCGGTTCGGGTGGGGGATGCAAAAAAGAACGCGGAGGACATCTGCGCCTATATGGAAAAGGCCCAGGCCAGAAACGTGGATGTGCTGCTGTTCCCGGAAATGGCCCTGACGGGCTATACCTGCCAGGATCTTTTTCTCCAGGAGAAGCTGCTGAAGGCCTCCGCCGATGGGCTGCGGCAAATTATTGCCCGGTCCGGGGATTTTCCCGGGCTGACCACCGTGGTGGGGGCACCCCTGGTCATCGGCGGGCAGATGTATAACTGCGCCGCGGTTGTTTCTGACGGGGAACTGCGGGGCATCGTGCCCAAGACCTACCTGCCCAATTACAATGAATTCTATGAGCGCCGCTGGTTCTCCTCCGCCCGGGATATGCAGGAAAAATGGGTGGAGGCCGCCCAACTGGGCCTGCCTGGGGACAAAACCTACCCTGTGGGGGCGGACCTGGTATTCCGGCTGGGGGACGATGTGATGCTGGGCGTGGAAATCTGTGAGGACCTCTGGACCCCACTTCCGCCCTCGACTCTGCTGAGCCTCAACGGGGCGGAGGTCATCGTGAACCTCTCCGCCTCCAATGAGACCGTGGGCAAGCGAGAATATCGCCGGGAGCTGGTGAAGCACCAGAGTGCCATCTGCAATTGCATCTATGCCTATGCTTCTGCCGGCTCCACCGAGTCCACCCAGGATCTGGTGTTCTCTGGCCACAGCATGATCGCTGAGAATGGAGATATTCTGGCGGAGAATCAGGAGCAGATTGCCACGGACTATTTGCTGGTCTATGACGCGGATGTGGGCCGGGTCCGCTCGGAGCGGCGGCGGAACAAAAGCGTCC
>CAZPCH010000197.1:0-3352 GCA_964585055.1 uncultured Christensenella sp.
CAGGCGCCTTTGAGTTCATTCATAATGGTGTTCCTCCGATTTTCACAAAAATACCTGTTTATATTATATAAAAACTTCTTTAGGATTGCAAGATGTATTTTGACAAAAAAAGCATAGTAATCCTCTTGAATTTTCAAATATAGACGGACTTTTGGGAAAATTTCGGCCCGACAGTCACAAAGACCGGGCGGCTTTCGTATTATGGGGTATGCGGGAGAGTCCCGTAAAACACAAAGGAGGTACCATACCGGTATGTTCGGCTCTAACAATCTCATGTGGGTATTGGTGCTGCTGCTCATCTTGGGCAACGGCGAGGAAGGAACCTGCGGCTGCAACTGCAACACCCTGATCTGGCTGCTGCTGCTGTCCCGCTACTGCGGCAATGATGTCAACTCTTCCTGCGGCTGCGGATGCGGCGGCAGCGTGCGCCCCTCTTCCTGCGGCTGCTGAGGGAGAAGGCCCCCATCCTTCAAAGGGACATATGCTTGCTTTTGAAGGATAAAAATTGATTTTACGGCCTGCTTGTGATATGATAAATTATCTATTGCAAGGAGGCCGTATTTCCATTGGTGTCTTTGCACAAGAAAGATAAGAAGGGCTGAAAGGCTATGATTTTGCTGAACAACCGACAGGCCGCCCCCGGAAGCAGGGTGATTGTGGGCATGTCCGGAGGCGTGGACAGCGCCGCCGCCGCCTTGCTTTTAAAGGAGCAGGGCTGTGATGTGACCGCCGTTTTTATGAAGAACTGGGAGGAAGAGGACGGCCCCTGCCCGGCGGAACGGGATTACGAGGACGTGCGCAGTGTCTGCGAGGCGCTGGATCTTCCCTATTACAGCGTGAACTTTGCGGAGGAGTATCGGGAGCGGGTCTTCTCCTATTTTCTGGACGAATACAAGCGGGGGCGCACTCCCAACCCCGATGTGCTTTGCAATTGCGAGATTAAGTTTAAGGCCTTTTTGGACTTTGCTTTGCAGTCGGGCGCCGACTATATGGCCACGGGGCACTATGCCCGCTTGGATGTGGACAGAGGCTATCCCCGTCTTCTGCGGGCGCTGGACGGAGGAAAGGATCAAACCTATTTTCTGGCGGGTCTCACCCAAAAGCAATTGGAGCAGGTGCTTTTCCCCATTGGGGAGCTTCAAAAGCGGGATGTGCGGGAGTTGTGCCGCAAGGCGGGCTTAAGCGTATCGGAGAAGAAGGATTCCACGGGGGTCTGCTTTATCGGTGAGCGGAATTTCAAGAAGTTCCTTATGGATTTTCTCCCTGCCCAGCCCGGGGATATGGTGGACGAAAAGGGCAAGGTAATCGGCCGCCACGACGGGCTCATGTATTACACCTTTGGACAGCGGAAAGGTCTTGGCATCGGCGGCACCCGGGGCGGAAACGGGGAAAGCTGGTTTGTCATCGGCAAGGATATGGAACACAACCGCCTGATTGTCCAGCAGGGTGAGCAGGACGAGCTGTTCTCCTTGTCGCTGGTGGTGCACCATATGCACTTTATTGCAGGAGAAGCGCCCCAAAAGGAGTTTCGCTGTACGGCCAAGTTCCGCTATCGCCAAAGCGACCAGCCTGTTTCCGTCACCATGGAGGGGGACAGAGCCTATGTGCGCTTTGACCGGCCCCAGCGGGCGGTGACCCCGGGGCAGTGGTGTGTGCTGTACTCGGGTGAAGAGTGTTTGGGAGGGGGCCCCATCGATGAGGTGGAGCCCAAGAAGCGGATATGCCTCCTGTCCTAAGTCAACGGCTGGAAAAAGCCCTGGACATGCTGGAGGGGCTCCGCTGTCCGGCGGATATCGGCTGCGACCATGGGTATCTGGCGGCGGCCCTTTTGGAGCGAAAGGGCTGTGAGCGGGCGGCGGCCTGCGATATCAGCCTTCCGTCTTTAGAGAAGGCCAAAAGACTGGCGCAGCTGCGGGGGCTTTCGGACAGAATGTTTTTTTATGCCGGCAACGGTCTGCAGGTATTGACGCCCGGAGCATGGGACGGCGCCGCTATCCTTGGTATGGGAGGAGAGCTCATTGCCTCCATTTTGGAAGAGGGTGCCTCGACGGCAAGAAAAATGCAGAAGCTGGTGCTTCAGCCCATGGGCGGCGAAGAGGAACTGCGCAGGTTTCTGTATGAAAATGGCTACCATGTGCAGGAGGATGTAATCCTCCAAGAAGGGCGGCGGTACTATCAGATGCTGTGCGTAATGCCGGCTGGGAAGCAGGATGCTTGGCCTAAAGGGTTCCCTAAGGACTTTTTTCTGGTGGGCTACAGAGGGTTTGAACAAAGAGACCCCCTGTTAAAGGAATACTGCCTGCGGCGCATTGCACAGCGGGACAAGCGGCTTTTAAACGCCCGAGGCACCCCCGGGGAAGAAAAACTGGCGGGTGAGAAGGCGGCGCTGGAAGCCGTGGTGAAAGGACTGGAAGGAGATACGGTATGAAACTAAAGGATTTTTGCGCACTGATGGAAACCCTTGCCCCCAAGGAGCTGGCTTGCTCCTGGGATAACGTGGGACTTTTGGTGGAGCCTGACCACGAGGACATTCACAAGGTACTGCTGGCTCTTGACAACGGGGAAGAGGTGGCCAAGGAGGCCGTGGAGCTGGGCTGCGACATGCTCATCACCCATCATCCCGGCTTTTTCCACGGCACCAAGCGGGTGTCCTATTCCGATCCGGACACACGGGCGGAGGCCATTCTTCTGCGCCACGGCATCGGCCATTTTGCCGCCCACACCAATCTGGACTCCGCAACGGGCGGGGTCAACGACACTTTGGCGCAGGTGCTTGGGTTAAGCAATGTCCGTCCGCTGGAGCCTGAGAACATGGGGCGGGTGGGGGAACTGCCCTATCCCATGACCTTGGAGGAGCTGTGCGCCCTGTGCAAAGAGAAGCTCCAATGCACCCCCATGGCTACGGAACCGGGGGCAAAGAAGATTCATACCTTGGCGCTTTTGGGTGGGGGCGGAGGCGGAGAGATTGGCGCCGCTTTAGCTATGGGGGCGGATGCCTACCTTACGGGGGAGGCCGCCCACCACAATATTCTCTATGCCAGAAGCCAAAAGATGCATTTGATTCTTTGCGGCCATTACGAAACGGAAAAAGTCGTCCTTTATTCCCTGAAGGAGCGTTTACAAATGGCTTCGGATGATGTACAATATACTGTAACCCTTGAGGAGGGCGCTCCTTTGCGTGCCTTCTGAGACTTTAAGGCCGCCCGGTACGGCGGCGGAGGAGGAGAAGACCATGACGAAATTAGAGTATCTGCTTTCCTACCAGCAGGCAGATATAAAGAAGCAGAAGCTGGAGGATTCCGTTAAGAGTACCGAAAGCCGTCAGAAGATGATGCGGCTGCATAAGTCCCTC
>CAZPCH010000198.1:0-3340 GCA_964585055.1 uncultured Christensenella sp.
GCCCAGCGTCACCTACACCACCAAGCGTCTGCGGGAGAACGGCTTTATCACCATGGACTCTGACGGACTCATTACCCTGACCCCCACAGGAGAAGCCATTGCCGCCTCCATGCTGGACAGGCACAAGACCCTGACCGGGTTTCTCATGGCTCTTGGGGTCGACGAGGAGACGGCGGAAATGGATGCCTGCAAAATGGAGCACGACATCAGCCAGAAGACCTACGAGGCCATCTGCCGCCACGCCTTCCAAAATACCGCCGTTACCCCTGTGGAGCCCCTCCCCAGCAAGCCCGAAGCTGAGAAAGAGGCGTAATTTCAAGGCACAGCCCCTGTATGCATGCAGGGGCTTTTTGCTCTCCCTGTCCAGGAGAGAACAAATGTTTGCTTTTTCGTTGACAGGGTATGGTTGCCATGGTATACTGGGTTTGACTTTAGGAAAGAGGGCCTAAACCGTGGAAGAACAGTACTATGCTCCCTGCAGGGAGCTTGACCTTTGCAACCAACTGATTCAAACCTGTTTTCTCAAGGAGAAATACAAAGAATGCTTTGACGGGCATCTGCCGTTAGCCAAGGCAGGCTATCCTTTGGCGGAGTGCCAGATTGGATACTTCTATTTGGAGGGGCTGGGCACCCGGAGGGATTTAAAGCAGGCCCACTACTGGACCCGCAGAGCCGCCGACCATGGGGATCGGGACGGCCAGGGCAATCTGGCTTGGTTCTATGAGGAGGGCATCGGCGCCGAAAAGGACATAGAGCAAGCCGTATTTTGGTACCGCAAGGCCGCCCAGCAGAACCATGAGCTGGCGCTGGAAAAGTGCAGGGAACTGGGGATTGAGGTGCATCCCGTCCTGCCTGACCGGGAAGGGATTCGAAAGGATCTTCGCTGCCGCATTCTCCCCCTGAACACTCTGGAGGAGTACAGGTACACGGTTATCTGCTCCCGATACAAAGATAAGTGGGTTCTCTCCCGCCACAAACTGCGGGACACATGGGAGACCCAAGGGGGACACATCGAGCCGGGGGAAACACCCATGGACTGCGCACGGCGGGAGCTTTTTGAAGAGAGCGGCATTCGGGACGCCGATATATACCCCCTCTGCGATTACTGGGGCTTTAACGACAGAAACTGCTCCAACGGCATGGTGTTTTTGGCGGCGGTGCATAGCATTGACGCCCTGCCCGAAAGCGAGATGAAGGAGATTCGCGCCTTCTCCGCTCTGCCTGAGAATTTAACCTATCCTCTGGTCTCTCCCCTGCTCTTTGCAGAGGCGGAGAAGCTCCTTAGCACCCTGTAAAGAATATCCGAGGGATCATAGTCATACGCCTACGGAAGGGACTGTTTATGCAGTCCCTTTTTGTGACCTCATACAGTCTGTATGCATACTCTGTCAGTAGGGGTATGGCCCCAAACTATGCAGAAAGAGGTATGAACATGGCCACCCAAATCACCAATCAAGCCACTTTGACCTACCAATACGGCACCTCCACGGCATCCGCCGCCTCCAACATTGCCACCGCCACCCTGCAGGATCCTTTGACCTTAACCAAGTCCGCTTTGGACGCAGGCTATCGGGCGGGGGAGGACATCACCTATATTCTCACCGCCGCCAACACCAGCGCCAACGCCTTGACCAACCTGACTTTGAGGGACAATCTTGGGGCCTACACCCCCGTTGGCGGCACGGCTTTGGTAACGCCCCTTACCTATACGGGCCCCGCCCAGCTATACATCAACGGCGTGCTCTCCGGCACCTTGACTCCCACGGTCACTGCCGAGGCTTTGACCTTCACCGTTCCCACTCTAGGGGCGGGCAGCACCGCCATGGTGCTGTATAAGGCTCGCCCCAACGCCGCCGCACTGTTGGGGGCAGAGGACAGCTTAACCAACACCGTCACCGCCGCCGCCACGGGGCTGACTCAATCCGTTTCCGCTTCCTATACCCTCAATGCCCTGCCCTATGCCAACGTCAGCATTCTCAAGGCCATGTCCCCTGCCGTGATTACCGACGGGGACACCATTACCTACACCTTCACCTTGAGCAACAGCGGCAACACGGCGGCCACGGGGGTGGTGCTGACGGATGTGTTCTCCCCTGCCCCCTCCAACCTGACGGTCTCCGTCAACGGTACGGCGCTGACCGCCGCCGACTACGCCTAGACAGGGGGCGTACTGACCCTGCCCGCCGCCGGCTCTGCCTATGCTTTGAGCGTGCCGGCCGCCGCCTTTAGTCAGGACAGCACCACCGGCGCCGTCACCGTTGCCCCCGGGGTTACCACCGTGGTGGTGACGGGCACGCTGTAAGGGCGGCGTATGGGCTGAAAGCGATTTTGGGGCGGGGGAAGGGAACCGCAGAGCGGTTCGCCGGGGCGAAGCCCCGGGGCTGCCGTAGGCAGCCCCTTCCCCCGCCCCCTGCGCTCATAAAAAATCGGCACAGCCATGTTTCCATGGTATGCCGATAGGTTGCAGTAGTTTTTGCAGTTACCTGCGGGGGAAGACGTTTTCTTTCTTAGCCCCCTGCCATGCGGCAGAAGACGAACAGCACCAGTCCGATTACGGCCAGCACCAGTCCGGCCAAAAGGCTTTCCTTGGGAGACTTATTTTTCTTCTCCCGCTGTTCCCGATACTCGGCAAAGGATTGCCGTCTCTGCTCATAATCCCGGCGCATGCGGTCAATCTGCACCTTTACGGAGTAGAAGAGCCCGTCAAACACGCCGCCGTTGCTGGTAAAGGTCAAACCGCCGATAGCCAGAAACATGGCGCCCACCAGGAAAAAGCCGTCGCTGAGAATGCGCAGGATATCCGCCGCGGCCTCTGCATCGAAAAGTCCCATTCCGCAGCACAGACCGAAGGCGATAATCAGCCCCGAGCCCGTATCTATAAGGAACTTCTTCAGGGAATCGCCCATCAGTTCTCCTTTACGATCTTGGAATACCGCTCAAACTCCTCGTCGTTGCACAGTACGAAGTGGCCGGGCTCCACCTCACGGAAAGAGGGCTGGCTGGTGCGGTAGTCATGATCCGCAATGGGATTGTAGACGATACGCTTCCGATTCCGCTCGTAGTTGGGGTCGGGCTGAGGAATGGCGGAAAGCAGAGAGCGGGTGTAGGGATGCAGAGGATGCCGGAACAGCTCCTCGGAATCGGCCAGCTCCACCATCTTGCCGTAGTACATGACGCCGATACGGTCGGAGAAGTACTTGACCACGGACAAATCGTGGGCGATGAACATGATGGTAATGCCTCTGTTGTGGCGCAGATCGTTGAGCAGGTTGATAACCTGAGCACGAATGGACACGTCCAGAGCGGAGATGGGCTCGTCGGCAATAATCAGGCTGGGCTC